>PHCH01000037.1 GCA_002840785.1 Betaproteobacteria bacterium HGW-Betaproteobacteria-4
CTGCGCGAAATCCTCAGTCTCAAGGAGGGCGATGTCATCCCCCTGAACCTGTCGCCGCGTATCGAGGCGCTGGTGGATAGCGTGCCCCTCATGGAATGTTCCTATGGCCAGCAAAATGGCCAGTACGCACTGAAAGTCGAGCGATTCATCGCTGCTTCGCCCGACGCACCGCCCGGGGAACCGGCGATGGGAGAGAAAAATGGCTGACGATATCGAAAACATGGAAACCCCTGCCGAAGACACCGGCCAGATCAGCGAGGACGACTGGGCTGCCGCCATGGCGGAACAGGTCGTCAGCGATGGCGCTGCGGCCACCGCCCAACCGGCCGATATCTTCCCGTCGTTCTCGGCGCCGCTGGGCCAGGGCGGGATCATGAACGAACTCGACATGATTCTCGACATCCCGGTCCAGATCACTGTCGAGTTGGGGCGGACCAAGATCACCATCAAGAACCTGCTGCAGTTGGCCCACGGTTCGGTCGTCGAACTCGATGCCATGGCCGGCGAGCCGATGGACGTTCTGGTCAACGGCACGCTCATCGCGCAGGGCGAAGTCGTCGTCGTCAATGACAAGTTCGGTATCCGCCTGACCGACATCATCACGCCCTCGGAGCGCATGCGTAAGCTCAACCGCTGACCAGCCCCCCCCTGGCGCGGCCATTGCCGGCGCCGGGCCGGCTTTCGTTTTTGGCCTTTTTTTCGGGTTGACCGTAGCAACGCCGATTTTCGGGTTTGGGTTTAAGATAGCGCCCTGACTCCTTCCGAACGCGACTCCCGACTTGCTGCGCCTACTCATTCCCCTGCTGCTGCCGCTCTCCGCGTGGGGTAGCGATACCACCAATCCGGGCATTCCGGCCAGTACCTACCTGCAGGCAACCCTGGCCCTCGTCCTCATTATCGGACTGCTTTTCGGCACTGCCTGGCTGGCCCGCAAACTCTCCGGCGGCAAGGGTTTTGGCCAAGGTGGCATGAAGATCGTCGGTGGCGTGGCGCTCGGCCCGCGCGAACGCATCGTGCTGGTTGAAGTGGGCGAAACCTGGCTGGTCATCGGCATTGTTCCCGGACAGATCCGCACCCTACATCAACTCCCCAAGGGCGTTCCCCTCGATGCTGAATCGGCGCCCGGCCACGCCGAGGCTCCGTTCGCCCAGTGGCTCAAATCGATCAAGGAGCGCCAGAACAATGCTTAGGCGCGCGATCCTCGGGCTCAGCCTGCTGCTTCCCCCGATCATGGCCCTGGCTCAGGTCGGCGGCCTGCCTTCGGTCACCAGCACACCGACCGGCGGTGGCGGGACGACCTACAGCCTGACCATCCAGACGCTGCTCTTCCTCACGGCGCTGACCTTCCTGCCGGCCGCCATACTGATGATGACAAGTTTCACCCGCATCATCATCGTTCTCTCGCTGCTTCGCCATGCCATGGGCACCCAGACCTCGCCCCCCAACCAGATACTGGTCGGCCTGGCGCTATTCCTGACCTTCTTCGTCATGTCGCCGACGCTCGACAAGGTCTATACCGACGCCTATCTGCCGCTTTCGGAAAACAAGATCAACATCGTCCAGGCCGGCGAGCGCGCCGCCGTCCCCATGCGCAGCTTCATGCTGCGCCAGACCCGCGAAGCCGACATCGCCATGCTCGCCAATGTCGCCAGGGCCGGCAAGTTCGAAAAGCCGGGAGACATCCCCCTGCGCGTCCTGATTCCGGCTTTCGTCATCAGCGAGCTCAAAACCGCCTTCCAGATCGGCTTCATCATTTTCATCCCCTTCCTGATCATCGACATGGTCGTCGCCAGCCTGTTGATGTCGATGGGCATGATGATGATGTCGCCGGTCATGGTCGCCCTGCCGTTCAAGTTGATGCTCTTTGTCCTCGTCGATGGCTGGCATCTGGTCATCGGCTCGCTGGTCAAGAGTTTTAGTACATGACTCCCGGCGTCGTCATGGAAATCGGCCGTCAGGCCATTGAAGTCACACTGCTCATGGCAGCGCCGGCCTTGCTCTCGGCCCTGGTCGTCGGTTTGATCATCAGCGTTTTTCAGGCAGCAACCCAGCTCAACGAAGCGACCCTGCAATTCGTCCCGAAACTGGTTGTCATGTTCCTCGTCCTGATGCTCGCCGGCCCCTGGATGCTGCAATACATGATCGACTACATCCAGCGCCTGTTCGAGAGCATTCCGCAATTGATCGGCTGACATGCTCAGCATAACGACGGCACAACTCGATGCCTGGATTGTGCCTTCATCGCCACCTCACCACTCTGGGGTTCGGCCGGCATCCCCCGTCGCACCCGCCTCATTCTCGGTATCGGCATTGCTATCGCCATCGTCCCGGCCCTGCCACCGATGCCGACGGTTGCCCCGGGCTCGCTGGCCGGCCTGTGGATCATGGTGCAGCAAATGCTGATCGGCATCGGCATGGGCTTCGCTGCCCGCGTTGTCTTCGCCGCCGTCGACCTGGCCGGCGAATTCATCGGAGCCCAGATGGGATTGGGCTTCGCCACCGCCTACGACCCTTTGAGCTCGTCGCAAACCCCCGTCATCGGGGAGTTCATCGGTCTCGTCAGTTTCCTGCTGTTTCTCTCACTGAATGGCCATCTGATGTATGTCGCCACGCTGGCGCAAAGCTTTTACGCCATACCGGTCAGCCCTGTGCCCCTGGCCGCCGGGAGTTGGCTGAATATTGTCGAACTGGGATCAAAGATGTTTTCGGTCGGGGTGTTGCTCTCGCTCCCCGTGGTTGTCGCGCTGATGATCACCAACATCGCGCTGGCCGTCCTCACCCGGGCAGCCCCTCAATTGAATATTTTCGCACTGGGTTTCCCGCTCACGATGATCGGCGGCTTCATCGCACTGGCCATCAGCATGAATTACCTGGCCACTCCGCTGCAGTCGCTCTACGAATATGCACTCAGCGCCATACTGGGATTTGCCGTACCTGCCACTCAGTAGCGCTCATTCATCTTGTACGAATCGGCATCCTGACGCTGGACCAGGCGTATCGTCCCCTCCGCCATGCGCCGGGCACCAATGGTCTGCGAGTCTATGCCCTCGGTGTACTCGAGGATCTGATAGCTGGCAAACCCGTTCTCGTATTGCAACTGACTGGCGCGCCGCTTGAGGATCTGGACCGACTCACCGGCCCCTCCGGTGTGGTAACGCTTCATCTTCATGGAGAAACGATAGATATCCGGCGACAGCCTGGACTCCTCGATCTCCCAGTTGGGCGCCAAGGGATCGTAAACCAGATAAATCGCCGCACCGACCACGGCAACCGTCGCCAGCGACGACAGGCTAATCCCGGTTTTTGCCGTAAGCTGGATAGTCTCGTTCGGAATCAGCGGAGAAGTCCCGCAGCCAGCCAGACAAACTGCTGCGATCAGCGAGGCACCAAGCTTTTTCATAGGTAATTGAAGAGTGACATCTGGCTGACTTGCTTGAAGGTCAGTTGTGCCGCCTCAAGGACCACTTTCTGATTCGCCATGTCGGAAACCGCCTTGGTGTAATCGAGATCCTGAATTCTGCCAATATCGGTCTGATACTGCAGGTCGCGATCGGCGCCGGCAAGGCTCAGATTCTCCAACTCAAGCCGCCGTGCGCCAACCGAGGTCTGTGCGGTAATCAGATGAAGATAAGCCTGATCCAGATTCTGGCGAATCGATGTTATCTGATTCTTGAATGCGGCCTGTGTCGCCGGTGTGCTGGTCACATTGGCGCTAAGCGCCTTGATCATGCTGTCGATGGTCGTGAACAGGTCCTGATTGCTTGCCGGCTGGACCGTGAAAGTGTCACCGGCAGCAGGGGTTCCGGAAATTCTTATCTTGATCTGCTGAGCTGCCGAGCCGAGGACGATATCCGATCCATCGGTGTAAGCCTGACCGGTCAGAGAGGGCGTGGCCGAGCCATTGACATAGACGTCGTACACACCTGGCGCTGTAAAAGCAAGCTGGTAAGTGGTGTCGTCATATCCGGAAATGACCGACGAAGTACCGATAACCCCCGTCCCGGTATTGCCCGTGCCGGCAGCAGACTCAAACGCTCCATTGCCCTGCGGAATTCGCATGAAGATATCGCTGCCCGACTCGGATACCCCCATCGTCCGCCCCGTCTCCACCTGCAACTCCCGGTTGCCGTCATCGCCGTGATAGGTCGTGGTTCGGTTACCTGGCGAGCCAGTGACAGCAAAGGGTGTCGTCGCCCCCCGAAGACCGGCAAAAATATGCTGCCCCAGTGCATCGGTACCATTCGCGAGGCCCAGCAACTGGGCAAAATTCTCATTCACTTCAAAAGAGATTGCCTGACGCGACGTATCACTGATATTCGGATTATCTGCTTCGGCCGCCCGGGCCATCACATTTGAAATCAGGTCGCTGACCGTCCTCAAGTTACTTTCCAGCTCCGTCAACTGACTCGCCGCATTTCCCTGGTTATCAAGGAACTGCGTATTCATTGACTGTCGTTGGCTAATCTCAAGTGCTTGCGCAGCTGCAACTGGATCATCGGATGGGGTGAGAATGCGACGCCCGGTCGACATCTGGTTTTGCAGTTTGTACATACTGGTCTGCAACTGCAGCATGTTCTGCGTCGCTGTATCGAACATCATCGAGGTACTTATGCGCATGATGTCACTCCTTAATTGGTGATGGAGAGAAGCGTATCAAACAGCTTCGAAGCGATATCGAGCGACTTTGCCGATGCCTGGTAGGCCTGCTGATAGCGGATCAAATTGGCGGCCTCCTCATCAAGATTGACGCCGGAAACCGCCGAACGCGCCAACTCATTCTGTTTGAGAAGTGCCTGCTGGGCCTCGCCACTAACCTTGATCTGGCGGGTTACCGAACCAACACCGCTGACCAGACTGGCATAGCTCCCCTGGTAGCTGGCCGTGCCACCTTCCATCGTGCTTTGTGTCTGCAATGCCGCCAGCTTGACTGCGTTGCGGCTATCGGATACCCCCGAGAAATTTCTGTCGATGGTAAAGGTGTCGCCATTGGCTGGCGTTCCGGAAATATCGACAGCTATTCCGTTATAGGTAATGCGTGTCAGTTCCGACCCCGCATTCGAACGATTGATTGGACTGGCCGCAATGGCTAACGTCGTTCCATCGGCATAGGTCGCACTGACCGTTCCCGAGGCTGGAAAACCGAAGGTAAATGCGTCACCTGCCTGGCTATAAGAGAACACCTTCGGCACATTGGCCAAGGAGTACCCTGTCGTGACAGTTCCCTGGCTAACCGCCAGCGACCCCGTGTTTGCCAACCCCAACGTGGTGGTGCTCGGTGCGGCAGCTGCGATCCGCTTGACATCGGCTGCCACCGACGAATTGACCTGAAAATTTCGTGCCGCATCGCGGGTGGGTTCGATCAGGTAATTAACATTCGCCGTTGGCGCCGCGCCGTTGATACTGAAGCCTTCGCCGGTAATCAGGCCATTCAATGTCGCTACCGCCCCGGCCCCGCTCAGCGTGCTCCACGTCTTGCCGTCTGTCTGGCGAGTCAGCGTCAGGTTGGTTCCATCGTCAAGCAAGAGATAGTCGCTGCCCGTCAAATTTGTCTGGAAATTTCCCGTTGCCGGATCACCGGTCGGCGCCAGGAAACTGGCCGTCACGACATTGGCGGTGGCGCTGCTAGCCAGCACTTTCGGCTGCGATATCTGGAAAAAATCTGCCTGAAAGCCGGCCGTCACGGAAGTCTGGTTCAGTCCTTCCAAATCCTGCCCCAGCGCATGCTGGGCATTGAAGGTCAAAGCCAGCGAAGCGGCGATCTGCCCCAAGGTGTTTGTGGCATCGTCGAGCGAATTGGCACGGAATTTCATCAGACCACCGAGAGCGCCACCTTCGATCAGCGACTCCGACAACTCCTGAACGGCCCCGGTTTGTCCGCGCAAGCCGACCACGATCCGTTCGGGATCGGAGCTTGAGGTAATCGGAACCAGTTTATTGACGACCGAACCGACGACCAGTTGCTGGCCATTGCCGACAAAAACGTTGAAATTGCCAATCGAGTCTTCGACGGTCGTCACCCGCACGTGCTTGTTGAGATCGGCAACCAACTGATCGCGCAAATCGAGCAAATCGTTGGGCGACTGGCTGGTAGCCGCTTCAGCCCGCGTAATCTGACCATTCACCTCGGCCAATTGCTGGGCATAGACATTGATCAGCTCGATTTCGCCGGCGATCTCGCCATTGACGCTATCGTACATCTCGCCAAGACGACTCGACATTGCAGCAAAGCGGCCAGCCAGGGCTTCGGCCGAGGACAGCATGCTTTGGCGTGCTGAAACGAGAGACGGGCTGGCAGCTACCTGCTGCACCCCGGTAAAATGTTGTCGATCTGGCTCAGCTTGGCCAGCTGAGCAGCAGATTCGGAAGCCGTGGCCTGAGCAGCAAAGGTTTGTGCCGTCAGGTATTTATCGTAGGCACGGCGAACGGTATCGACCGTAGTGCCGCTGCCGAAATAACCCGATCCGGTCAGCCGGGGGATGCCCGCCGACTGCTGAATATACTGGCGGCTGTAGCCGGGGGTATTGGCATTGGCGATATTGTGCTGAGTCGCTTCAAGCCCCAGCTGCGCCGCATGGATCCCGGTGATCCCGATTGAAAGCATTCCACTGCTCATAGCAATTCCTTTACTCTACAGCCTCATTAACGGCCGTGAACCCAAAACATTGAGTACGGATCAACCGATAAGTGCCTGGCGCAGGGTCGGACCATTGATGATGCGCGAGAGCTTGTCGGCGTACATCGGGTCAGTGGCATAGCCTGCTTGCTGTAAACGTCGAGCAAACTCCGTGCCATCCTGCGAGCCGATCACCTCTGAGTAACGCGGGCTATTGCGCAGCAGATTGGCGTAGTCGCGAAAGCCTTCTTCGTAGGAAGCATAGGCACGGAAACGTTCAACCGTCCGGGTCGGCTGGCCATTGACATACTCGGTGGTGGTCGCTTCGACGGTGTGGCCCGTCCAGTTCTTTCCGGCCTTGATGCCGAACAGGTTGAAGCTGTTCGTCCCGTCTGCCTTGCGGATTTCGCCCTGCCCCCAGCCGCTCTCAAGCGCCGAATGACCAATCAGAAATACGGGCGGAATTCCGGTTGACCGTGAGGCTTCGACCGCGTGCGGCCAGACGCGATTGACGAACTCGCGTGATGAGGCCGGCGGCTCCTGGTTAACCACCGGAGGCACCGAGGCATTGGCGCCATACGATGCCGAGGTTGGCAAGTTGCCGAGCACCGGTCTGTGCTGCAGGTGACTGACATCGGAAACGGCAAGCGGCAAATCCTTGGCGGCAGCAGTTGCCGGCGCCAGCAAATCGGCCTGCCCTTTGGCGGAATCCAGATGCTGCCCCAGTTGCTGTTCAATCAGTCGGGCAAACCCGATGCCACCACGGCTCGACGCCATGTTCTGCGCCATCTGCTGGTCCAGCATGCCGGTGTAGAAGCGAGACTGGTCGCTGTTGAGCAACCCGTCCTGCGGCGTCGCATCGCGCATGCTCTTCATGACCATTTGCAGGAAAAGCGCCTCGAACTGCTGGGCAGCCGCTTTCAGGCCTTGCTTCGGATCCTTTTGAAACTGGGCGCGGATGTCCTGCGAGCCCTGCACGTCAAAGGCCGCGCGGTTCGGCGTATCCTGAATTTTCATTGGAATGTTCAGTGCTCAGATGACTTCAAGTTCTGCCCGCAACGCCCCGGCCGCCTTCATGGCCTGGAGGATGGCCAGCAGATCGAGGGGATTGGCGCCGAGTGCATTGAGCGCCCTGACCACATCGGCCAGATTGGCCCCGGCCTTGACGTTCATGAGGCTGCCGTTACCTTGGGAAACCTGGATATCCGCCTGTTTTCCGGTAGCCGGATTAGCCGCATCGACGACGACCGAGAGGCTGCCATGCGCCACAGCGCAGGGATCAAGGGTGACCTTCTGGTTCATGACGACGGAACCGGTGCGCGGGTTGATGACGACCAGCGCAGTGCCGACCACGGACTTGACTTCCAGACTCTCCAGGCGGCCGAGGAAGGCGACCCGCGCATCCATTTCATCCGGCGCACGCACGGCAATCCGCCGGCCATCGACGGCGCGCGCCGTTCCCGGTTGCGTTGCCCGGTTGATCGCCTCGACCACGTTGAGAGCAGTCCCGAAGTCGGTGCTATCGAGTTCGTAGTAAATAAAACCGCCCTGGCCGACAGCCGTCGGCACGTCGCGCTCGATCGTCGCCCCGGCCGGGACTCGGCCCGCCGAAAGGTGGTTGACTGCAATCTTGGAGCCGCCGGATGAGGCGCCAACGCCACCGACCAGAATATTGCCCTGGGCGATGGCATAAATCTGCCCGTCGCCGCCTTTCAACTGGGTCATGAGCAGCGTGCCGCCGCGCAGGCTCTTGGCGTTGCCCATGGACGAAACCGTGATGTCGATAGTCTGGCCGGGCTTTGAGAACGGCGGCATGACGGCCGTGACCATGACGGCGGCGACGTTCTTCAACTGGAGCTTGGTCGCCTGCTCGGTCGTCAGATTGATGCCGAGTTGCGACAGCATGTTGCCCATGGCCTGCGTCGTGAATGGTGTCTGCGTCGTCTGGTCGCCGGTGTTGTCGAGACCGACTACCAGGCCATAGCCAATCAACTGGTTATTGCGCACGCCTTGAATCGAGGCAATGTCCTTGAGGCGCTCGGCAAATGCCGGCTGGCCGCAAAGCGGCAGAAGGCATGCGGCCAAGATTGCCGCCTGCCGGAACCAATTGCCGCCAAATGTCTTCATGTTCGGTCTCCGCCTGAATATTCCCTAGAATGGCAGAACATTAAGGAAGAATCGTGCCATCCAGCCCATGACCTGGCCTTCGCTGATCTGGCCGGCCGATTTGTACTCGATGCGCGCGTCGGCCACCTTGGAAGACTCGACCGTATTCGAGAAATCAACAAAGCTGGGATTGATCACCCCGGAAATGCGGATGAACTCCTGCTCCTCGCCAATCGCCAGCTGCTTTTCCCCGGAAACCAGCAAGTTACCGTTCGGCATGACGTCGATGACCGTCACCGTGATATTGCCGTTGAAAACGTTGTTATTGGCCGCCGAACCCTTGCCGCTAAAGGCGGTCGAGCTCGTCGCCCCCAAATTCAAGCCGAGCAAGCCTTTTCCGGGCAAGCCCGACAGCGTGCTGACCGAAGCCTTCTGCGAATTTGATTTATCCAGCTTGTTGGCGTTGGCGGCAGACGCCGTCGTACTTTCGGAAATCTTGATCGTGATCGTATCGCCGACGTAGCGGGCCCGGCGGTCTTCAAACAGCGGGCGGCTGTAGCCGGCCTGATAGATCGCGCCGTTGCCGCTGACCGGCTCAAGACGGGCCACCGGGCGGGCCGACATCGGCTGATGCACGTTGGTCGGCGGCGTTGTCGCGCAAGCACTGGTCAATACCACTGCCAGCAAGGCCAGACGTTTCATGATGTCACCTCACAACTGGGTCAGGCGCCCGAGCATCGCATCGGAGGTCGACACCACCTTCGAATTCAATTCGTAGGCGCGCTGGGTCTGAATCATCGTGACGAGCTCTTCGGCCACATTGACGTTGGAGGTTTCAACGTAGCCCTGGTTGGTCACCCCGGCGCCATTGGTTCCCGGCGTATTGGGCGTCGGCGTTCCGCTCGCCGCAGTTTCCAGGAAGAGATTCTGGCCAACCGCCTGCAGACCGCCGCTGTTGACGAATGTTGCCAGCTGGATCGAGCCGATCTGCGTCGCCGCCGCCGTGCCGGCCTGAGTCACCGTCACGGTGCCGTCGGTACCGATCGACACCGACAGCGCATTGGCGGGAATCGTGATGTTGGGCTGCACCGGGTAACCGTCGGCCGTCACGATCTGCCCCTGGTTGTCGCGCTGGAACGAGCCGTCTCGCGTGTACCCGGTCGTTCCGTCAGGCAGCAGGATCTGGAAAAATCCCTCGCCCTGGACGGCGATATCGAGCGTGTTGTCGGTTTTCTGCAGATTGCCCTGGGTGTACAGGCGAGCCGTCGCCACCGGGCGAGCCCCCGCCCCCAACTGCAGCCCGGTCGGTATCTGCGATTGCTGCGACGACTGGGCGCCAGGCTGGCGCAGGTTTTGATAGAGGAGATCCTCGAAAACCGCGCGCGAACGCTTGTAACCGTTCGTTCCGACATTGGCCAGATTGTTGGCGATGACGTCGAGCTGGGTTTGCTGGGCATCGAGGCCGGTTCGGGCTATCCACAGGAGCGCGCTGGGCGTTGGTATCGGCGGTTTGCAGCATCTTGATCTGCATCTCGAACTGACGGGAGAGACTGATCAAATTGACCATGGCATCGGTCACATTGACGTTGCTCCCCTCGAGAGAACCCGGCGCTACGCGAACCGTTGCGTCGACTTCCGCAGGCTGGCCGCTGCGCAGGCGAAAAAGGCCGTCGGCGCCGCGCACGAGATCGGCCTCAGGGGGATTGACCAGCTTCAGGCGCCCGATTGCGTTGGCGTTGTTTGGTGTGCCGAAGGCGGGAATAACCGAAATCGTCCCGTCCTGCGCTATTTCAATATTGTTGTCGGGCGGTACGTTGATCGGCCCACCATCGCCGACCACCGGGTAACCGCTCTTGGTCTGCAGCAGCCCAGTCACGTCTACATCCAGCGCCCCGGCGCGCGTGTAGGCCTCACTGCCATCCGGCAACTGCACGGCCAGCCAGCCGCGCCCCTGAACGGAAACGTCAAGGTTGCGACCGGTAAACATCACCGGGCCTTCGCTGAATACATCGCTGACCGAGGCGTCGACCACAAAGGCCCGGGTCGGCATGGCATCGCTCAGGACCGGCACCGCCCGGAAGCGGTGTTCCTGCGCCTTGAAACCAACGGTACTGGCGTTGGCGAGGTTGTTGGCCGTGCCGGCCTGCTGCATGAAGACATGCTTGGCACCGGTCATGGCGGTATAAATCAGGCGATCCACGGTCGACTCGAAAAAAGGTCAAAAATCGAAATTAGCGGATATTGACCAGGGTTTGCAGAATCTGGTCCTGCGTCTTGATCGACTGCGCGCTCGCCTGGTAGTTACGTTGCTGCACAATCAGATTGACCAGTTCCGCCGTCAGGTCGACGTTCGACTCTTCGATGGCCGATGCCTGCAGCACGCCAAAAATGCCGGTATTCGGATTGCCTGGCGTCGGCTGCCCGGAGTCGGCGGTTTCCGACCACTGGTTGTTACCGATCGAGGAGAGACCGTTCGGATTACGGAAGTTGAACAACGCCACCTGACCAATGTCCCGCGTCTGACCGTTGTCGTAACGGGCTTGCACGATGCCGTCCTTGGAAACACTGACGCCGGCGAGGTTGCCCGGGGCAAAACCGTTCTGCGTCAGATCATTGACGGCAAACGGGCTGCCGAACTGGGTCATGTTCGATACGTCGATATCAAAAGTCAGCGGTGTTACGGCACCCGTGGCTACGGTGTAGCTTTTGGTTACCGAACCGGCAGAAGTCAGCACGCCAGACGAGTTGAAGGTTACCCCACCGGCCGTTTCAGCCACGGTTGGCGCATTTCCATCCATGCGGGTGTACAAGGTCCACTGATTCGGTGTCGCCGTCTTCAAGAAATAGTAGGACAGGGTGTGGGGGTTACCCAGCGAATCGTAGACCGTCATGGCCGTCGAACTATTGTAGGTATCCGGATCAGCCGGATCGAACGGAGTCTGCGCCGGCTGCGCCTGGCGCGAGTCCAGATTGGCCGTCACGGCCGCCGTGCTGGTCGGATTCGGCGTCCCCGTGACGAAATCGACCTTGAGCTGATCGGTCGGCGGCTGCTGCGGAATACTGCCGGTGGCGTCGGCAAGCACACCGAGCAGTTTCCGGTTCTGGTCATTGATGATGAAGCCATCCTTGTCCAGGTGGAACTGGCCGTTACGCGAATAGCTGACCGAGCCGTTCTGGGTCAGTCCGAAGAACCCGGTACCGTTGATGGCGATATCCAGCGGGTTGTTGGTTGACGTGATGTTGCCCTGCGTATATTGCTGCAGGACACCACTCAGCGTGCTACCGATACCGATCTGCGAACCGCCGCCGCCTTGCAGGGAGGCACCATAGACGTCGGCGAAGTGGGTTGCCGAGGACTTGAAGCCGACGGTCGAAGCATTGGCGATGTTGTTACCAGCAACGTCCAGTGCCTTGGAGGAGGAATTCAGACCGCTCAAACCTTGTTGGAATGCCATGATGTGCTCCTTGACTCAATCTCAAAAAATCTGTTCGACTGCACTGAAATCAACCAGGCCGGTGCCCGGGATTTCAAGCTGGAAGCCGTTCTGCCCTCTAACAAGAGCAGATACCGTGCCAACCTCCAGCGCGGTTGTCGTTACCTTGTTGCCGCCCTGCGTGGCCTGCACTGCGAATTGATAGCTGCCGTTGGCCAAACGATTTCCGTCGGCATCGTTGCCATCCCAGACAAAATTGATCACGCCGGCCTCTTGCGCCCCCAGGTCTTCCTGCGCCACCTTCACGCCATTCGCGTCGCTGATCACGATGCTGACCTTGTCCGCATCACCATCCAGCTTCACGCCGCCCAGCGCGCCGTTGTCGCCCAGCGGCAGAGAATTGCCGGCGGCAAGGACATTTTTGCCGACCAGCGAGGAGGACTGCATGGAAAGCGCATCGCTGTATGAGGTCAGCAGCTTTTGCATGGTCGTATTCAGGCTGTCGATACCCTTGACGGTATTGATCTGCGCCAGCTGACTGGTAATTTCCGCGTTATCCATAGGATTCAGCGGATCCTGGTTCTGCATCTGGGTAACCAGCATGGTCAGGAAGCGGTCGCCCAGCTGGTCAGCCGTACTTGTCGTCGCGCTTTTGCTTTCTGAAAGTTGCTGTAAAACCGAGTTGACCGTAGGAGTACTTGTAACGCCACTCATGATTCTTCTCCTTATTGACCGATCTGCAGCGTGCGCAGCATCATCGTCTTTGCAGTATTCATGACCTCGACATTCGTCTGATACGAGCGCGAGGCGGAAATCATGTTGGTCATTTCTTCGACCACATTGACATTGGGGAAGGTGACATAGCCTTTTTCATCGGCCGCCGGATTCTTGGGGTCATACACAACGCGCGGAGGAGAGGCATCATCGACCACCTGGCGCACCCGGACGCCCTTGGAAATCTCCCCGGCTCCACCCATCGGCGTCGCCTCGAACACTACCTGTTTGGCCCTGTACGGCTGCCCGTCCGACGACACGATACTGTCAGCATTGGCCAGATTGGAGGCCACCGCGTTGAGGCGCATCGACTGCGCAGTCATCGCACTCGACGACACCTGAAAGACGTTAAACAGGCTCATTCAATCTCTCCTTAGCTCTGCGTCGAGGCCATCGCACTGCGCAGCCCCTGGAACTTGTTGCTGATCAACTGGGTGAGAATCTGGTACTGAAGCGCGTTATCCGTAATCTGGGCACGCTCAACATCCATATCGACCGTATTGCCATCAACCGCCGATTGCGTTTCAGTCCGGTATTGGAGAGGACCGCTACCGCTCGTTCCGCTCCCCGACTGATGAGCACCAGATGTCACCGCCATGCTCAACGCCCCACTATCGGCGCGCCCGGCCAAGGCATTCTGCATGGCCGACCTGAAATCAAAATCTCTGGCCTTGTAGTTCGGTGTATCGGCGTTGGCAATATTGGATGCCAAGACCTGATGGCGCTGGGTACGCAAATCGAGCGCTCTGCTTAAAACCGAAAAATGCTGTGCGATGTTTGACATGCCGGACTCCAACAGTTGTTGGATCAGAAAAAGCATACTTCGTGCCACAGACAAATAGATGCGCCAAACCACCTCATTAGGGCAGAATGCAGGCATGCAGCCTCGTCTCTTTGCCCTTCTTTTCCTGCTCACCCATTGCCTGCTTGCTCTAGCGGCTGACTCGGCAAGCATTCTCGCCACCGCGGAGCAACACATCCGCCTGCAAACGAAAAGCCTTTCCGGCAAGACCAGCATTTCGATGGGGAAAATTGATGCGAGCAAACTTCCGCCATGCTCGACATTCGAAGCCTTCACGCCGCAGGGCAGCAAGATCGTCGGCCGGACACACGTTGGAGTTCGCTGCCTTTCGCCGAATAGCTGGACCGTTCTCGTGCCGGCTCAAATTGCCGTAGCCGGCAACTATGTCACGACCAGCCGACCACTTATTGCCGGTCAGGTAATCGTTGCATCAGATCTGGTCACACTTAGCGGCGACGTCTCCCATCTCCCCACAGGCGTCGTCAGCGACCCGTCTGCCATCATCGGAAAGACGCTGCGCAACTCCCTGGGCGCCGGACAAACCATAAGAGCCAATCAACTCGTGGCGCCGTTCGTCATTCATCAGGGCCAGACAGTCAGGGTCATATCCAGCGGAAACGGATTCTCGGTGCGAGCAGAAGGCAAAGCCATCAATAACGCAACCATCGGCCAGCAAACGCAGGTAAGGATGAACTCCGGCCAAACCATAACTGGCACAGCACGTGCTGATGGCAGTGTAGAAATAGATTTTTAAAGCTAAAGTTTTGTCATTGGCGGCCGATATACCGTCTGAGATCAAAAAGTATTGCGAGCCACATCATGAAAATCGACAGCACATACAAACCAGTTACTGCGCCCATTGCCAATCGGCCTGCAGCCCGCTCGCCCCAGGAAGCGTCGCCAAACGCCGAATCAGTGAGCCTCAGCCAACTTGCTGGCACCATTCAGGGCGCCGATAAGCCACCGGTTAACGCAGCACGCATCCAGGAAATCAAGGAAGCCATCTCGCAAGGCCGCTTCAAGGTCAATCCGGAGGCGATTGCCGACGGATTGATTCAGTCTGCACGCGATCTGCTAGATTCCCAGCGCAAGGCTTGATGAGCACAGTTGCCTCACTGCTAAAGCGTGAAACTGAACTGGTGACACGCTTCAAAAGCACGCTATTGCGTGAGCAGGAGATTTTGCGTTCTGGCAACACCGACGGACTGACTGAATTAAGCAAGGAAAAGCTCTCGCTAGTCGATAGTCTGAATCAGACCGGCGCAGAACGCTCCCGCATTCTTTCGTCACCAGGTGAAGCAACTGTCGACATGCCGGCATGGCTTTCAGCCCACCCCAAGGATACAGAGGCGGCAGTGCTTTGGGATGGCTTGCTGGCAGCAGCGCGGGATGCCCGTGACATGAACGACATGAACGGGAGCCTGATCAATGCACTGCACCAAAAAACCAGTGAAGCACTTTTCGTTCTGACCCAAGGCCAGGTAGATCAGTCGCTATACAGCAGCAGCGGACAATCCGCTCTGAACACAGGCTGCCGAATCATCGACTCGGCTTGATTCATCGCTCAGGCAGATTAACGAACAGGCGCCTTGGATGCCTCATTAATCTCGGTTGGCTCTTCCGGGCGATTTGAATCAATCAGGATACTTACGCGGCGATTTCTGGCTCGCCCCTCTGGCGTAGTATTGGTTTCCACTGGGCGGGTTTCTCCATAGCCAATTGCCGTCAATCGCTCGGCACCAACCCCTCCATCATTAAACAGCCGGAGTACAGTCGTCGCCCGCATGGCTGACAATTCCCAATTGGAAGGGAATTGGGACGTGGAAATCGGGATATTGTCAGTGTGCCCCTCAATGGTTATCGGATAGTCGGTACTCGCCAGCACCTGCGCGATGACACCCATGGCACTTATTGAAGCAGCCTGCAGCCTTGCCTGGCCAGCCGGGAAAAGCACACTATCGTTGATTTCGATGGTCACACCGCGACTGGTCTCAAGCAGCCTGACCTTTCCCGCGGCGACCAATGGTTGGAGTGCAGCCATGATGTCACCAGCCACATTTTTCATTTTTTGCCGTTGCTCGGTCTTCATAGACTCGGCCTTAACGGTTTCCGGAGCCTTGTCGACTTTGATAACGGGACGGGGTGGCATGGGAAGCGCCCCCTGAATGACCGCGATCGGCTGCCCGCCGGGCTCACCGGTCTTGTTATTAAATGCATTGGTCAGAGAATTCGATAGAACCTTGTACTTGCCCTCATTCACTGATGAAACGGCGTACATGACCACAAAAAATGCAAACAACAGCGTAATGAAATCGGCATAGGAAACCAGCCAGCGTTCGTGGTTTTCTTGCTCCTCCTCACGGCGCTTCCGTGCCATCAGTGTAGATAGCCCTTGAGGCGCCCCTCGATGATTCGGGGGTTGTCGCCAACCGCTATGCCGACCAAGCCGTCAACAAGCATCTCCCGCGATGACACCATACGCATCACGTAATACTTCAGCTTGGCAGCGATGGGAAGGTATACCAGGTTGGCGAGGCCGACACCGTAGATTGTCGCAACAAAGGCGACAGCGATCCCGCCACCAAGCTTCGTCGGATCAGATAGATTTTCCATGACATGGATGAGCCCCATCACCGCGCCGAGAATGCCTATTGTCGGAGAATAACCACCTGCCGCATCCCAAATCTTAGCCGACTGGCGCCATTCATCTTCAAATGTTCCAATTTCGACTTCCAGCAACTCCCGGATGCGCTCCGGGTCAGCGCCATCTACCAGGAGTTGCAGCCCCTTTCGCGCAAACTCATCCTTAATTCCTGGAATATAGTTTTCAAGCGCAAGCAGCCCCTCGCGGCGGGACATCTGACTCCAATTAAGAATCTGTTCTATTTGACGCTTTTGCTCTATCACAGGGGGAATCCAGACCCACTTCGCCATCTTCATTCCCCGCTTGAAAATGTGAATTGGGCTCTGTAGCAACACCGCCCCCAAAGTGCCTCCGAGAACGATCAAGAGGGCTGTTGGCTGAACCAGAGAGCCAATACTTCCCCCTTCAAGATACTGGCCACCAATGATTGCCACAATGCTTATCGCGAGGCCGGCAAGGCTGATCTTATCCACCGGTTATCTCCTTGCGATGCTTCTTTGCAGCCGGCCGCTCGCCAACTATACGGCTGCGCAGCCGAGCAATCGCCTGGGTGTGCAACTGACAGACACGGGACTCGGTCACTCCCATAACTTCGCCGATTTCCCGCAAATTCAAATCCTGCTCGTAATACAAAGCCATCATCAATTTTTCACGTTCCGGCAGCAAGCTGATAGCCAACACCAATTGCTCCTTTACCCCCTGATTTTCCAAAATACTCACAGGATCGGAATCGTTATCAGTTAAGTGGCGCTCGAGAAAATCCTCATCGTCCGCACCGGAAAAATCCTCGTAATAAACGATTTGATGACCACGAGCGTCCTGCAAAGTCTTTTGGTAATCTGCCAAAGACATGCCTAGCGCTTCGGCCAGCTCTTTTTCGGACGGTGCACGCCCATGTTCGTGCTCGAGCAGGTTGATCGTCGTTTCGATACGCCGCAATTCCCGACGCAAATTACGCGGCAGCCAATCGTTTTCCCGGAGGCCATCTAGCATTGCCCCCCTGACCCGTTGTGTTGCATAGGTTTCAAACTGGGCGCCAAATCCTTCTTGATAGCGATCAATGGCGTCAAGCAACCCAAGCATCCCGTTTTGGACCAGATCGTCAAACTGCACACTGGGCGGCAGTCGTGCCATAAGGTGATAGGCAATACGCTTCACCAGCGGCATGAAGCGCTGAACCAACTGTTCCCTATCTGGCTGCCCGGCAGCGGTATACATCAAGCTCGCAATACATTTGGGGTTATGCGTTGACTCAAGTGTAGCAGTTGCTGCATAAATTGACCGACGCCGCCGGCTTCGCTTTCACTACGCTGCCAGTAAAGCATATCCGAAGCGATATCCCGGAATGCTGCCGCCGCCAAAGAGTCTGGTGCCTGAACCAGGACTGGCCGGCAAAGCTGGGCCGCTTGACGCAACGCTTCATCAAGCGGAATAGCTCCAGCATAATCAAGTCGAGCAACACCCCGTTGTGCGGCTACTTGGGCAATATTCTCAAAAATGGAACGCGCATCTGACTGACTGCGAACCTTGTTTACCAGAATACGGAAATGCTTCCGTGAAAATGCATGGCTTACTTTTTTGATCAACGAGTACGCCTCGGTTATCGAGGCACTACTCCCGGAGAGAACGACTACAGCCTCTTGGGACACCAACCCGAACGGTGAAAAGCCATTTGGATGAGCCACACTCGCATCGACAAGGATAACGTCAATTGGTCTCTCCAAGCCGGACATCGCATTGAGCAAAGTCTGCTGCTGCGGCAAAGATAGGCGCCCCAATTTTCTTGCCGCTCGCGCTGCAGGGAGAACTCGCAAACCAAGCATAGGTTGAAGCAAGACTTGCGATAGCGGCATTTCGCGTTGGACCACATTCAGGAGATCGTGCCTCGCGCTCATACCATACATAGAGGCGATATCATCACCAGCAACATGCTCATCGATGATCAGGACCTCTTTACCAAGCCGCGCAAGCGCCACACCGATATTTGCGACTGCGACGCTACGTCCGACGCCGTCACATCCGGCCACAAAAGTAATTACCTGCAATTGTGGGCAGCCTCCCAACAGGCGACGCAATCCTGCTGCCTGATCAACACAAAAGTCAGCCACGACGACCTCCGGCAGCTACCAAGCCGGCACTCGCCATCATCAATCCAGGCTCGAGGCCATCGTACTTGTGAGGTGAGGCTTCTGGCACATCCTTGAATGCGCGATGAAGCAAATAACTGCGATTTGGCAGATGCAAGTCTTCAGGGACTCGCTGCCCGTTCGATACATACTGGAGCTTGAGTCCATGGCGCATGATCACATCCAGGACCGTCGCCAGACTGGCAGCCTCGTCAATCTTGGTCAAAATGCATCCGGCCAGCGAATCTCCCGCATAGGCACGAACGACATCGTCCAGCGTATCCCCGCGAGATGTCGAGTTGAGTAATAACAAGCGCTGAACATCGCAGCCGGCGAGCATATCCGTCAATTCAGGAACCAGCTTATCTCGCTGACTCATTCCCATCGTATCGATCAAGACCATGTGCTTATGCTTCAACTCCGCCAGCGTCTGCCGAAGCTCGTTGGCATCCTTGACCAGATGAACGGAAACCCCAAGGATACGGCCATAGATACGCAGTTGCTCATGAGCACCAATCCGATATCCATCGGTAGTCACAAGAGCTACCTTGCTAGGACCATGGCGCAAAACACAACGCGCAGCAAGCTTCGCAGTTGTCGTCGTCTTTCCTACGCCTGTCGGACCGACCAGAGCATAGACACCTCCCCGGTCAACAATATCGTTTTCGTTTCCAATTGTAAGCAATGAGCGGTCTGCAGCCCCCTTCACCCAAGCCATTGCCTCCGGTCCGGTCATTTCTCGCGGCAAGTCAGAAAGCAGTTCACGAGAAAACTGTGGCGAAAAGCCAGCATCCAGCATCTGGCGCAGGATATCTGTCTTCACCGGCTCGCTGCGAGCCGACTCACCCCACGCGAAACCTGCCAGATGCTGCTCAACAATTTTGCGTAACGATCGAATTTCGTCCATCACCTCCATAGGCACTACTTCCGCATCCGGTCGCCGAGCGCTACTCATTGCTGCAGTTGAAGGTGAAGTAGTCGCATTTGGTGGTGCCATTCGCGCATCACGCCCCCCCTGAGAGCCTGGATGGCTGGCATCCACATGTCGCAACGCCCCGGTTCTCGGAATTCCCGCATTGATGGGCGTTGTTGATGACTTATTGACAGGAGAGTGACGAGGAACGGACGATGAGGAAGAAACAACGGTAGGCTGAGGAGGCTGAGAAATCCTCGCTCGCGCCGAACTCAGCACAACGCGATAGTCGTCTTCCTGAAGACTATCCGGCAAATGCCTTTCCGATACTGCGCCTTCGCCAACTGATGTAGGAACGATCATTGCCATGTCGCGCGCAGCTACTGCCATAATCTCTACGCCGCCCGGCACCCCGCGATTCGAAAGAATGATTGCGTCATTCCCCAGGGTTTCCTTGACCTTACGCAATGCGTCTCTTGCATTTGCCGCAATGAATTTTCTGACGTTCATGCTCTACCTCCGATGATCGAGGTCACCTTGATAATTCGGGTTTCAGGTACTTCGTTGTGGGACAGCACCTTCAACTGAGGAACGGTGCGCCGCAGGAATCTGGACAGCAATAGACGCAAACTACCAGGGACTAACAGTACCGCCGGCAGACCCAGGCTTTCCTGGCGGCTAGCAGCCAAAGCAGTCTCGCGTAACAACGTATCGGCAAGCCCTGGTTCAAAACTGGTATTTTCGGACCCGCCAGCCACAGCTTGTGACAAAAGGCGCTCCAGAGTTGGATCGAGTGACATGACCTGCATTTCGCTGCTCCCGGGGAACAACTGCTGAGCAATTGCCCGCCCCAAGGCTATACGCACTTGGCTCGACAGTTCATCGGCATTTTGAGTACGCGCAGCATGGTCCGCAACCGTCTCTATGATGGTCCGCATATCCCTTATATGAACGCCCTCTTCAAGCATCGCCTGAAGGACTTTCTGCAGAGTACCTAGCGGCAAAACCTTGGGCACCAGATCTTCGACCAGCTTTGGCATTTCCTTGGCAAGATGATCTAGAAGTTGCTGCACCTCTTGGCGCCCCAAAAGCTCTCCTGCATGCGTCAGGATCAAGTGATTGAGGTGCGTGGCGACCACGGTCGAGGCGTCCACCACGGTATAGCCATAAGCTTGCGCCTGCTCTCGCTGCACCGGATCGATCCAGACAGCGGGCAATCCAAACGCGGGGTCCTTCGTTACAGCACCATTCAATGTTCCTGCAACGCGCCCCGGGTTAATGGCCATCAATTGCCCGGCGTAAGCCTCGCCCTGCCCGACCTCTACGCCCTTGAGAAGAATCCGATAAGCGTTAGGCTTCAATTCCAGGTTGTCGCGAATATGAACGGGGGAAACAAGAAAGCCAACTTCCTGTGCGAACTTCTTTCGGATGCCGCGAATACGACGGAGCAATTCCCCATCCTGCGACTTGTCGACCAATGGAATCAAGCGGTAACCAACCTCTAAGCCAAGCACGTCGAGCGGGGCCACATCTCCCCAGGTTGCCTCCATGGCCTCCTGAATTTGTGCCGGCGCGACTTTAACAGGCGCATCGACAACACGCCTCTCCCGCTCCATCATCCGCCAGGCCATCCAGCCCATACCGGATGCCAGCATCAGGAAAACCAGATTTGGCATACCTGGAATCATCCCGAGGAAGCCAACGATCGCAGCGGTTATTCCAATCACCTTGGCACTTCTAAACATCTGCCCGACAACCTGCTGGCCGATATCACGATCGTCCGAAACCCTCGTAACGACCATGCCCGCGGCGATAGAAATTATCAGTCCGGGAATCTGTGCCACGAGCCCATCGCCAATGGTCAGCAAGGTATAGTTTTTAGCTGCCTGAGCAAGCTCCATATTGTGCTGAAGAACACCGACAATTAGCCCACCGACAACATTGAGCAGCATGATGATGATGCCCGCCACGGCATCGCCGCGTACAAATTTTGACGCGCCATCCATCGAACCGAAAAATTCGGCCTCCCGCGATATTTCAGAACGACGCCGACGGGCATCCTCTTCACCAATCAGTCCGGCGTTGAGATCGGCATCGATGGCCATCTGTTTCCCTGGCATCGCATCAAGCGTAAAGCGCGCCGAAACTTCTGCAACCCGCCCTGCACCCTTGGTAATCACCACAAAATTGATAACCACAAGGATCATGAAAACGAGGATGCCAACAGCAAAATTCCCGCCAACCATGAAATGCCCGAATGCCTCGATCACCTTTCCGGCAGCATCCGGCCCCGTGTGCCCCTCCAGCATAACCACTCGCGTCGAAGCAACATTCAGCGAGAGCCGGAGTAACGTCGTAACCAACAAAACCGTCGGGAAAACCGAGAATTCCAGGGTCTTTTGGGTGTTGACCGCAACAAGCAAGACCAGTACTGATATGGCAATATTGAACGTGAAGAGCAGATCCAGAACGAAAGCCGGAAGCGGCAACACCATCATTGCCAAAATCGCCAAAATAAGCACAGGCGCTGCAAGCTGGGGAGCATTCATCCGCGCGATAAAGCCTTGCAATCCTAGTGACGAGGCGGCCATTTACACCCCCACCGGAACCAGTTCAGGCGGCACAGGCAAGTCACGTGGTGGCGCCGGATACACACCACCTACTTGACGCCAGTTGGCGAGCTGGTAAATGTATGCAAGCACCTCTGCAACCGCACCATACAGAGCAGAGGGAATTTCCGAGTCTAGCTCGGCATGCTTGTAAAGCGCCCGAGCAAGGGGCGGCGCCTCCATGATCGGCACCCTATTTTCGTTGGCCACTTCTCGTATTTTCAACGCCATCGCACCCGCGCCCTTCGCCACCACCTTGGGAGCAGCCATGCCCGTCCGATAGGCCAGGGCCACGGCAAAATGAGTCGGGTTGGTAACCACAACATTGGCCGTAGGAACTGCAGCCATCATGCGCTTGCGCGCCGCTTGCATCTGCAGACTCCTGATGCGTCCCTTGACGTGCGGATCGCCCATCATTTCCTTCATTTCCTGCTTGACCTCTTCCTTGGTCATCTTCAACTTGTTGAAGTATTGCCATAGCTGGAAAGGAACGTCTGCAGCAACAACCAACAACAACGCCGCTGCCATCATCAAAAAGGAAAAGGAAACCAGATTTCCTGCATGCGCAAGCCCAGCCTCCAGCGACTCACCCAGCAAACCGAATATTTCGTCACGCTGACTCCAGATCAGCCCAACCGCCACACCGCCCAGCAGCCCGGCTTTCAGAACGGCCTTGCCCAATTCCATCAAGCTATTCCAGGAAAACATTCGACCAAATCCGGTAAGCGGATTAAGCCGATTAAAATCTGGAGCCAAAGCCTGCGGCGAAAACACCCAAGCATTCAGGAAAAATGGCGGCATAACCGCAGCGAGAAGAAGCAAACCAAGCAAGGGAGAAAAAGCGAATAACGCATCGCCTGAAATTTCGGCCAGTCGGGGCAGCATCAAACTGGGCTCACGCATGACCGGCGACTCGATCGTGAAACTTTTTTCCACAATCGCCATAGACCGCCGCATGAGCCAACCGCCCATCATCCAGAAGGTAGCACCAGCGACGATCAGAACAAGAAAAGTACCAAGTTCGCGGGAATGAGGAACCTGACCCTTCTCCCGGGCTTGCTCGATTCGCCTACTTGTAGGCTCTTCTGTTTTCTCGAGGTCGCTATCTTCGGCCATAGCCATCTTTGGTTTACGTTATGGCTATGAGGGGGCAACGCCCCCTCTCAACTCGTTGACTGAAAACAAGAATCAGGCGAAGTCTAGCGCCCTCACAGCAGACCCAAAATCGGAATGCTGACCAAGATCGGAAAGCAACTCCTTCATATCCAGAATCAAAACAATCTGCCCGTTGGAAAGGGTTGTAACACCAGCCACCCCTTTGGGACGAAAATCCTCCAGGGATTTGATCACCGCATCGTCCCGCCCGGCGAAACTATCGACCGCCAGAATAAAACTCCGCTCCGCGGTCTGCATGAACACCCCGTACTCCGGATATCGCTCAAGCGGCCAGCCAAGGAGGCGGGCTAACGTAATTACCGGCAAAACCTCCCCTCGAACCACCAGGGTTTCTTTGCCTCCAACCTCCTGAATCTTGCTCTGCTCGATAGGCAATATTTCGCGCACAAGCGATAACGGAAGTGCAAATGGTTGGTCCCCCAGAAGGACGAGCAATACCGGCAATATCGCCAGCGTTAACGGCAATGAAATAATGAATACGGAACCCTTACCCGGCTCCGAGCGAATCTCTATAGAACCATTGAGCTTCTGGATGTTGGTCTTTACGACATCCATGCCGACACCTCGACCCGAGACATCGGAAATCTGGGTTTTTGTCGAAAAGCCTGGCATGAATATCAAGTTGAGACTTTGGCGCTCATCCAGCGTATTCGCCTCTTCTTCGGAAATCAGACCTTTTTCCGTCGCTTTGGCGCGAATACGCTCAGCATTCATTCCTTTGCCATCGTCGGCGATGATCAATACGATGTGATCCCCCTCCTGACGCGCCTCAAGACGGACCAGGCTCTTGGGTGGCTTACCAGCTGCCTGACGCTCCTCCGGCATTTCCACGCCGTGATCAACCGCATTGCGAATCAGGTGAATTAGCGGATCCGCGAGATCTTCAATCATTGTCTTGTCGACTTCTGTCTCCTCACCAGCGAGGACCAGCTCAACATCCTTGCCCAACTGGCGCGCAAGATCGCGGGCAATCCTTGGATATTTCTGGAAAAGTCGACCAATCGGCTGCATCCGGGTCTTCATGACCGAATTTTGCAAATCCGACACCAGCAAATCGAGTTGGCTTACAGCCTGATCCAACGCATGCAGCGTTTCAGAGTCATTTTTCCCAGCCAAAATATCGGCTCGCAAACTGGTCAGCCGATTTTTGGTCAGGCCTATTTCACCAGACAAGTTCAAGACCTGATCCAGGCGAGAGGTATCGACGCGGATGGTATTTTCTCGGCTGCGCTCCTCAGCCCGCCGGGCAGACGAGGGCTGACCACCAGGCCTGTCCGTTGCCCGCCGACCAAATGCGGCAGCCCCACCCGGAGAAGCAACCGTAGCCGGAGTAATAGCAGCCTCGACTATCGCCGCTTCGGCTTTGGTAATCACTTCGCTCTTAGCCGGAGCAACAGAAGGCGCTTCACCAGTTACCGCTGCATGCAAGGCGTTCCAGTCGGGCTCACCAAGATCAGATGCTGGCGCCTGTGAAACACTAGTCGCATGCTGCACTGGCTCGGGACCATTAGCTGCCACTACGCCCTCCCCGCTCAAAACCCCTTTCAACGCTGCAATTACTGCCGGATCAGCGGGCTGGGGCTGAACCAATTGGCCCAGCTCACCAAACATTTCACGGACACCTTTGGTAGCGTCCATAATGACATCCATCAATTCGGCGGTCAGCTCGAGTTCGCCATTACGTAACCGGTCAAACAGATTTTCGGTGAGGTGGCAAAGCGTCACCAACTCGGTAGCGTTGAGAAAACCCGCGCCACCTTTGACAGTGTGAAACCCTCGAAAAATATCGTTCAGCAGGGCACGGTCATCAGGCATCTTTTCGAGATCAACGAGCTTGTTGTCAACGTCAGACAACAGGTCATTGGCCTCCTGCAAGAAATCCTGCAGCAGATCTTCCATTCCGCCAAAGTCACTCATTTTCGTCCCCCTCAGAATCCGAGGCTATCCAGCAGGTCATCAACCTGCTCCTGGTTGACCACAACATCGGTGCGCCCTTCGGCGTTGATTACCGGACCATTCATCAAACTTGCAACTTCTTCTGTACGTCTGGTTTCTGGCAACACCTCGATAAGGACTGTCATTAGCCCAGACTCAAGCTCATGTGCCAACCCGACAATTTTCTTGATCACCTGCCCAGTCAGATCTTGAAAATCCTGCGCCATCATGATTTCAGTTAATTGGGCATGCGTTGCACGGGCCTTGTCAGGGAGTTGCTGATTCAAGAACAGACGCGTATCCGCAGCCAACTGCTTGAATTCAACAGGCCCCATTTCGTTAGCGAAAACCTGGTCCCAACGCCGCCCCAAATCCAGAGCGCCGCTCTCCATTTGATCGATCAAGGGATTTGCAATATCGGTGGCATTTAGAACGCGGCACGCTGCCTGTTCAGTCAAATTGGCGACGTAAGCAAGACGGTCCTTGGCATCAGGAAGCGCCGACACTGTCTTCTCGATCAATTTGTCGTAGCCCAGCATCCCCAAGGTGTCATGAAGGGCGCGCGCCATATGCCCAATTCGATTGAAGACAGCCTCCTGTTGAGCCCAGCCATCGGCCGAAGCCATAACCGGTTCGGCAGCATCGTCGGCTGCGGCATGCTCAAGCTCGGCTTTGGCAGCAACACTGTCGAACAACGCTTGCAGATCGTCACTATCGGAATCGGACGAAGCTCCAGAGCCCTGGCCCCCTGCTGGCTGGACAACAGGTGGCGTCGGAGCAGCAACAGCAGTCGCAGCAATTGAGTCAAAGAGAGCTTCAAGATCATCAGAATCGTTATTGGCAGACATGGCTCCCCCTTACGCCTGACCCATTTTTTCGAAAATCTTGTTCAGCTTTTCCGAAAGCGTTCCTGCGGTAAACGGCTTCACGATATAACCACTAGCTCCTGCCTGAGCGGCAGCGATGATGTTCTCCTTCTTGGCTTCCGCTGTGATCATCAATACGGGCAGATGCTTGAGATTCGGTGTCGCCCGGATGGATTGCAACAGGGTCAGACCATCCATATTGGGCATATTCCAGTCGGTGACCACGAACTCGAACCCGCCGCCCTGCAGTTTCTGCAGTGCGATAGCCCCATCCTCGGCCTCATCAACGTTGGTGAAACCCAACTCTTTCAAGAGATTTCGGACAATCCGACGCATGGTGGAGAAGTCGTCCACCACAAGAAATTTCATTTTAGGATCAGCTGCCATGCAGTACTCCGGAAACTTGGGTTGTTATCGTTCAATCAGCGGACGCAACGTATCAGCAAGCGCTTCAGCGTCAAATTTTGCGACGTAGGCATCTACACCTACCGACTTGCCCATGGCACGATTTGCCTCTGAGGAAAGCGAGGAGTGCATAACCACCGGAACACCTTCGAAACGCGAGTCGGACTTGATGTTCTTGGTCAGGACATAGCCATCCATTTCTGGCATTTCGGCATCGACCAAAACGAGGCGAATGTCTTGACGAATGTCGGTCCCCATCTGCATTGCGTGAGCCGCGATCCCCTGAAGACGCGTCCAGGCCTCCATGCCATTGGTCGCATGCTTGTGGCGCACGCCGAGCTTATCGAGAACCTCTGCGATTTTGCGCCGGGCAACGATAGAGTCATCCACGAAAAACACGCTGGTATCCGGCGCAACCTTGGCTGGCTGGATATCAACAATCATGGCCTCACCAAACGCATTGGCGAGAATTTGCTCGACATCGAGAATGGACACCAATCCACCACCTTCCAGTTCGATGACCGCTGTGATCAGCCCCTGGTTAGTCGCGAGAACACTTTCCGGAGCCTTCACCCGCTCCCAGTCCACCCGGATGATGCGATCCACATCGTGCACGAGAAAGCCCAAGGTCCGCTTGGAATATTCGGCAACCATCATCGTTTTGCCGAGACCGGCCGGCGCATCCAGATGCATGAACGGCGCCAGTGACAGGACTGGAATAACGTTGCCACGCAGGGAAATCAACCCTTCAACCCCACGCGGCATGTTGGGGGTCTTGGTAATGTGCGGAGTCCTGCCAACCTCGCGAACCTTGAATACGTTAATGCCGAAAATTTCGCGCGTTCCCAGCGTGAACAGCAAAATTTCCATCTTGTTGGAACCAGCCAGTCGCGTCCGAGCATCGACGCTATCAAGCAGGTTTTTGTTTTCAACGAGTTCCATCGCCAACTCCCGCTATATCTCAGGCCACACGAACCGGCACAGTTTCAACCCCCAGTCGCCGGGCCAATGTTTCAGACAGGCGCAAGGGTTCGAACTTTGGCACATATTCGTCTACGCCAACCGACGCCCCCAATTTTTGATTGGACATCCCCGACAGCGATGAGTGCATGATCACGGGTATCCCGTTGAATCGCGGATCGGACTTGATCTTTTTGGTCAGAATATAACCGTCCATTTCCGGCATTTCGATGTCGGTCAGAACCAGGCTGATCATCGATGAGGCTGGCTTGCCGACCGACTGTGCGTAAGTCGCGACCTTTTCCATTTCTTCCCACATCTGGCGGCCATTTACTGCCGAGATCCCCCTGACCCCCATGGCTGCAAGGGTGCGTTCGATCTGTTTGCGGGCAACGCTGGAGTCATCGCAATAAAAAACCGTGCTATCCGGCTTGTCGACCGCAACAACGCCGCGATACATGATCTCGTTGTCGATGCTGGTGGTTTCGGAAAGCACCTTCTCGACGTCCATCATCATGACAAGGCGGTTGTCTTCCAGCTCCGTGACTGCCGTCACCAAACCACCCGTCTGCGAGGTCAGCATTTCCGGGGGAACCCGCATCTTGCTCCAGTCCAGGCGGAGGATGGTATCGACGCCTTCGACCAGAAAACCCTGGGTGTGGCCGTTATATTCCGTGACGATCATGATTTCACGCGGCGTCTCGGGCGATATTCCAGAGTATTTGGCGAGATCGATGACCGGCACCAGCGCCCCGCGCAGACTCACCATGCCCTCGACAGAGGAAGGCATATCGGGCGCCGCTGTAATGACCGGGGTACGCATGACCTCACGAACCTTGAAGACATTGATTCCGTAAGTTTCGCGGCGCCCCGTGCGTTGATCCAAGCCGAGAAAGAACAGAAGTATCTCGAGCTTGTTGGTGCCCGCCAATTTCGTTCTTGCGTCGATATTCTTCAATAATTCTGACATTGCCATCCTCTCGCACGCTGCGTATCCGGCCAGCCCCGGAAATCGGAAATCGACGAAGCGTCGCTTCCAATTCTGGCATCACCCGGCGACGAACTTGCTACCGGCACCATTTGGGTGCCCACCCCACTATCCATTTACGGCCAAGATCACCGAGCATTTAGGAAATTTGAAACAATTTACCAAAATTAGCAATATCTAGCACCTGTTTTACGTTGCCCCTTACGCCGGTCAGTACTACCTCCTTGTTGGCACCGCCCAACTTATCTCGCAACATCAATAACATACCCAGCGCCGAGCTATCGAGATAATCAACACCGGCGAAATCGACGGCAACCGACTGGACGGCCGAATCGGCAATGAGAGGCTCATAGGCGGCGCGGAATTCACGGTGGGTATTGAAATCAAAACGACCAACGAGTTTGAGAATCACCTTGCCGGATTCATTGAGAACACTTGCCTGCATTTGTTTTCCTATCCCAAAAAAGTCAAATCTGACCCTAGTTTAATCCTTTGTCTGTCGGCAACAAGCCCGACAGGCGCCGTTATACGCAAATCGCACCGATCACGCGCCGGGCCAACTCTCCCAGCGGATACTGCTCTTCGACGGCGCCGATCAGAAAGGCTTCACGTGGCATACCGTAGACAACGCAGCTTGCTTCGTCCTGACCGAAAGTACGCGCCCCGGCCTGACGCAGGCGCAACAAACCTTGAGCGCCATCCTTGCCCATGCCGGTCAGAATAACGCCAACCGCCTTGCGCCCGACCAGCGTAGCGGCCGAATCAAACAGCACATCTACCGATGGGCGATGACGATTGACGGGCGGCGTCGGGGCCAACTCGGTGAGGAAACCGGACGTGCCCCGCCGAATCAGCAAGTGTGAATGCCCCGGGGCAACATAGACCGTACCCGGCTCTACCTTCTCATTGCCTTGCGCCTCAATGACGTGTGGCGCGCACAGGGTGTCCAGGCGACGAGCAAATGAGGCGGTGAAGGATTCCGGCATGTGCTGGACGATCATGATGGGCGGGCAATCTGCAGGAATGCCCAGTAAAAACTCCTTGATTGCCTCGGTGCCACCGGTCGAGGCACCAACAAATATGATCTTCCCGCTGGAGGAGTATGCATTTTTGGCGGGTGCCGGCGACGACGACACTGCAGAGGAGGCGCTCATCGGAGCACGCAAGCGCGCACCTTTGGCGGCGCGGATTTTTTCGACCAGATCCTCTGCATAGCTTTCCATGCTCCTGCCACCGTCGGCCCGTGGCTTGCCAATAAAATCGATTGCGCCCAATTCAAGAGCCTTGAGCGTTGTCTCGGAACCTGCCCCGGTAAATGACGAAACCATGACAACCGGCATCGGTCGCAAGCGCATCAGGCGCTCGAGAAACTCCAGGCCATCCATTTTGGGCATTTGGACATCCAGGGTCAGGACGTCTGGATTGAACAACTTGATCATTTCGCGGGCCGTCTGGGCGTCCGGAGCCGCACCCACCACCTCCATATCCGGCGCCAAGCCGATCAGCTGGCTCAACAGACCGCGCATCAAGGCCGAATCATCAACAACCAGGACTCGAGTTTTCATGGATATCTATTGAGGTGGATTTGAAAATTGGCGTTTTTTCCCGGTTGACCGTATCAAACGAACAACTCGACATCGCCTTCAATGGTGGAGCCGCTCAGGCGTGCCTTGTAATCGCTTTCGCGGCTGAACAAGGTAGCGTTGTGAACCCGATGCAACTTCTTGACCAAAACACGTCCCGTGTGCGGAAAATAATAGACTTTCCGCGGATATGAATCCAGCAAGTCCTTGGCCACCACCGGGATCTTTTCCACTTTCAGGAAATCGAGGACGAACTCCGCATTTTTCGCCCCCACGTTGCTGCTCGCCAGGCTGGCCAGCACGGCGCCGCCACCAAAAACCTTGGCCTCGAGACGGTTACGCCGCGCGCCTAGCTTGAGCAGGTGATTGATCAGCACCTCCATGGCGTAGGTACCATAACGCGCCGAGGTTCCGGACGGACTCCGCCCGCCATCGTCGGGCAGCATGAAATGATTCATTCCGCCAACACCCGAGTCGGCGTCCCGAATACAGGCCGCGACGCATGAACCGAGGACCGTCACGAGCAGGGCATCCTGGTCGGACACGAAGTATTCGCCCGGCAATATTTTGGCGGCCTCGAGGCCGAACTTCCGGTCGAAGTATCGGTTGGTGGCAAGGGGTTCGTCGTAGGCGTGTTGCACGTGGCCCCTTCGCTATCGGGCGCGCGCCAGGGCATAAACGGTCTTGCCCTGGGATTTGAAAAGGTCCGCCGCGTGCAAGAAGCTCTCCGAATGACCTGCAAACATCAGTCCATCAGGCTGCATCATCGGCGCGAAACGCGACAAGATCTTGTACTGCGTCGGCTTGTCGAAATAAATCATGACATTCCGACAGAAGATGACATCCAGCGGCCCCCTGACCGAATAATTCGCGTCCAGCAGGTTGATCCTCTGAAACGAGATCAGCCGTTTCAGTTCCGGGCGAACCGAGACAAATCCTTCCTGACTCCCGGTCCCGCGCAGAAAGAATTTACGCAGGCGCTCCGGCGAGAGCTTTTCTACCCGATCGATCGGGTAAACCCCTTTTTCGGCCGTGGCCAGGACATTCGTATCGAGATCGGAGGCAACGATCGATACGTGCGACACATCCGCACCAAAGGTCTCAGCCACGGTGATTGCGATTGAATAAGGCTCCTCGCCCGTTGACGCTGCCGAGCACCAGACGCGAACCGGTCGCTTGGTCCCGAGCTTGCGCAGGTGATCGGCAAAAATCGGAAAGTGATGCGGCTCGCGGAAAAACGAAGTCAGGTTGGTCGTCAGCGAATTGACGAAGCGCTCCCACTCGTCGCCCCCATTGCGCTCCAGCCCGTCAAGATAGGCGGCGAAAGAAGGCATGCCCGTAGCCCGCAGGCGACGCGCCAGGCGCGAATACACCATGTCCTGCTTGACTGGCGATAGCGAGATGCCAGCATGCTGATAGATCAGTTTGCGGACACGCTCAAAATCCGCGCTCGAAAATGCAAACTCCCGGGCGCTTCCATCGCGAGCGTGCAAGATCGATGACAACGATGAACTCAGCCCCGCAACATGCGGCGGCAAGGGATTTCGTGAATCGGCCATGGCTAGAACTCCTCCCACTCATCGTCGAGGCTGAGTGCAGGGGCCTTTCGGGCGCTCTGCCGCTCGCCGTTGGTTGCTTTGGCGGCTTCCCGCTGGGGGCGGGGGGTTGGCGAAGCCAAACGGGGCGCCTCCCGGCCATCCGCAATCCGGAAAATAGCCACCGTCTGCGCCAATTGATGCGCCTGCTCTTCCAGACTCTCTGCCGCAGCAGCCGCTTGCTCAACCAGCGCCGCATTCTGCTGAGTGACCTCGTCCATCTGGCTCACGGCCCGGCAGACCTGCTCGATACCCGCACTTTGCTCGTTGCTGGCATCGGCAATATCGCCCATGATTTTGGCCACACGCTTGATGCTGGAAACCACCTCCGCCATGGTCCGCCCAGCCTGATCAACCAGTTTGTTGCCAACTTCCACCTTGTCCACCGAATCGGAGATCAAGCCCTTGATCTCCTTCGCGGCAGCGGCGCTACGCTGCGCCAGATTACGCACTTCAGTCGCGACCACGGCGAAACCACGTCCCTGTTCGCCGGCCCGCGCCGCTTCGACCGCCGCATTGAGGGCAAGGATATTGGTCTGGAAGGCAATCCCGTCAATCACGCCGATGATGTCCGCGATCTTGCTGCTCGATTGATGGATGGCGCTCATCGTATTGACCACCTGACCAACCACTTCGCCACCCCTGTCAGCCACCCGCTGCGCGGCACCGGCCAGCTCGTTCGCCTGGCGCGCATTGTCAGCGTTCTGCTTGACCGTGCTGGTCAGCTGTTCCATGCTCGATGCCGTTTCTTCAAGGCTACTCGCCTGCTGCTCCGTTCGCCCCGACAGGTCCTGATTGCCCGAGGCAATTTCCCTGGTGGCGGTGTTGATCGTTTGTGCCGACAGTTGAATGTCGCCAACCAGATTGCGGAGTTTGCTCACAGTCTCGTTGGCATCATCGCGCAATCGCCCAAACGTCCCTTCATAGGAACTGTTCACCGTCTGGGTGAGGTCGCCATCGGCCACCCTGGACAACAGACTGGCGATCTCGCCGATCGCCGAACCGCTCGTTTCAAGCAGACTGTTGATGCCTGTACCGAGCTCCTTGTAGAACCCCTCCAGCGATGTAGTATCGAGCCGCGCATCAAGATCCCCGACCGAGGCCTGCGCGACGAGCGCTGCCACCGAGCGCTGGGCATTCAACTCGGCCGTGCGATCGACCCATTCGCCCACCGTACCAAGCCGTTCGCCACGCTCGTTGATAATCGGGTTGGTAATGATGTTATAAATCCGATGACCGATATTGAGTTCGCCTTGCCGGGTTGACTGCAGTTCGCGCAGGCTTCTCAACGCAGCCTCCGGATCCTCGTAGAAGCCGCCGATATTGCTGCCAATAAACCCGTCGACCGTGAAACCAGGCTGCTGCTCGCGCAACCCCGGCTCGATCTGGCGCAGGGTCGTCAACAACCCCTTGTTGGCATAGATCACCGTACCATCATCATCGGCAATCCGCAGATTGGCCGAAACACAGTCCAGGGCAATGCGGATACGCAGATTGTCGTCGGCAACTCGCTGTGCCTCGGCCACATTGAAGCCCTGCTGCATTTGCATCGACTGAAGCCCCTGCAGAACCTGTGCGACCTCATCATTTCCGCCTATGTCCAGAGGGGTATCGTAACGCCCCTCGGCCAAGTCGTTGAACACAGGCAGGACCTTTTGCTGGAGCGGCCTGACGATCAGCCTGGCTATCAACTGGTAAAGAAAGACCGCCATCAGCAGCGCCAGAATCAAGCCGCCGACCATGACATAGCGCGTCACCTGATTAGACAAGGCGTGGAATTCATCGAGGTAAGTGCCACCGGCAATCAACCATTTGGCCTCAGGCAATGTATCGAACACCACGATTTTTTCCCGGGCGACCGTTTCTCCCAGTTCGGTATTCAGCCACGGATAGCTGATCTCGCCCTGGCCGCGCTCCAACATTTCGCGAATGAACTCGCGCCCCGCGGCATCCTTGGCACCAATGATGTTGCTTCCCTCTTTGGCCGGATGTACGAGAAGTGTCCCGAAATCCTTGCCCTGTCCGGCATCGAGTACGTAGTAATAACCCGTCTCGCCGACTTTCAGAGAGCGAATCCGCTTTTTTAGCGAATCAAGCTCAGTCGAAATATCAAGCCCGACGAAGGTAGCGCCTATCACCGCACCGTTCTTGGCGACAATCGGCATATAACTCGTAAAAAAGGCTTTTCCAAACAGGTCGGCACGCCCGACATAGGGCCTCCCGGCCAACAACTCGGCCAGAGCCGGGTGATTTTTGGCCAGAGCGGTACCAACGGCGCGTTCGCCATTCTCTTTTTTAAGCGAGGTTGATATCCGCAGGAAATCGTCGCCACGGCGGATAAAAATAGTTGATACTGCCCCGGTTTTTTCGGTGAACCGATCAACCGCTTCGAATTCGCCATTGAGGATGCCTCCTTTGGCCAGCCGTAACACGGACTGATCGTCGGCGCCCTCCAAAACGATCTCGTCATCGAGAGACAAGGTGAAGCCGCGGTTCAACTGGATCGCTTCCTTGCCAAGCCCGGCCAGGCTCGTCTGTACCATGGCCTTGATAAGTTCGACGTCCTTTTGCAGACCTTCACGCCCTTGGGTATCAAGCAGCGCAGCCACGTGGTTTCCGAGCAATGGGGTTGCGCCACCGAGAATGATGCCGAAGCCGACCAACATGCCGAGCACGATTTTCCTGGACGACGAAGCTTTGGACAGCCAGCGACGCAGAGCGCCGACTACCCCTCCGCCAACCACTTTGCCGTGGTAAATATCTTTTCCCCCTCCTCGCTTTTGGCGTATCTCGGCATAGACGGTTTCGGCCGCAGAGATTTGCTGCCGGCTCGCTTTCCGGCGAACAGACATATATCCGACCACAACGCCCTTTTCACGCAGCGGCGTAGCGCTGGCCAGAACCCAGTAGTAGTCACCGTTCTTGCAGCGATTCTTGACCAATCCGGTCCATGGGCGATCGTCCTTGAGATCTCTCCACAGATCGGCAAAGGCCTCTGGCGGCATGTCCGGATGACGCACTATATTGTGCGGCTGGCCGATCAGTTCGGATTCGGAAAAACCGCTGACATCGATGAATGCCTTGTTGACGTAGGTGATCAGGCCCTTCAGGTCGGTCTTGGAAACGATGAGGGTGTCTGCATCCAGTTCGACTTCCATGTTGGTCACGGGCTGGTTATTTCGCATTGTTTTAGTCCCTATGCCTTACGCTCTGTCAATCTAGAACTCTTCCCATTCGTCTTCATCCGGTGCCGCAAGCACCGGCAACTTGACGGATGAAACGCTTCTGGAAGCTGGTGAAGGCAATTGTCTGGGAGCGCCCCTTTTATCTCCGCCGCGCATGCTTTCCAGCAAACCGATTACCCGGGCCGAGCGCTTGGTGAACTCGCCACTAATCTGCGCCCTGGCACCATCGACGTTGCCCGCCAATTGGGTACGAATGACCTCAGCTGCGCAACGATGGAATCCGGCATGCTCAGCCTTCAGCTCGGTGTATTTGGCATTCCCGCTCAAAGTGCGGCCATCGCCATGAATCCAGCAGCCAAGTGCGCACTGGTCATCACGACCGACCAGCGCCGGATCAAGCTGCTCACCGCCCCCGGCTACGTAATCCAGCAGCCGTTGCTTCCACTTGCCATGGGCGGCAATCGCCCCATTGAAATCCAGACCGGCAAGGGCTGACTGCCCATGAACGACAAGACTCCCGGAAAGACGGAATACGGCAACCGACTCGGCCAGATTGCGCGCCTGTTCTTCAAGGCTTTCTGCAGCAGCCGCAGCCTGCTCAACCAGCGCCGCATTTTGTTGCGTCATTTCATCCATCTGGCTTACTGCCAACCCGACCTGCTCAATCCCCGCCGTCTGCTCCCGGCTGGCATATGAAATATCCGACATGATTTTGGCAACCCGCTGAATGCTCGCCACAACCTCACCCATCGTTTGTCCGGCTTGATCGACTAAACGCCCCCCCGTTTGCACCTTGTCAACAGAGTCAGAAATCAGCGCCTTGATTTCCTTGGCCGCCGCTGCGCTGCGCTGGGCAAGGTTCCTTACTTCGGTTGCCACCACCGCAAAACCACGCCCCTGCTCGCCGGCCCGAGCCGCTTCGACCGCGGCGTTGAGGGCGAGGATATTGGTCTGGAAAGCGATCCCGTCGATGACGCTGATAATGTCCGAAATCTTGTTCGAAGCCAGATGAATCGCCCCCATGGTCTCCACCACCTGGCCAACTACCTGCCCGCCCCGTTCGGCCACCTGCTGGGCGCTGCCGGCCAATTCGCTGGCCTTGCGCGCGTTGTCGGCATTCTGTTTGACCGTGCTGGTCAGCTGCTCCATGCTGGAAGCCGTCTCTTCAAGATTACTGGCTTGCTGCTCCGTTCGACCGGAAAGGTCCTGATTGCCGCTGGCGATCTCCTGTGCCGCCGTATTGATGGCATCGGTCGCATTCTTGATCGAGAAAATGATCTCCTGAAGGTTGTCGACCGTAACATTCGCGTCGTCCTTCAGTCGCCCGAGGACGCCCTGATAGTCAGTATCGATTTTTTGGGTCAGATCGCCTAGGGAGAGGCGGGTCAACATGGCCCCAACATCTGTCAATGCCCGACTATTCACCTCGAGGAGATCGTTGATGCCGGTAGAAATCTGACGGAAGAAACCGTTCATTTCATGAGCATCGATACGGCGAGAAAAATCGCCGGAAGCCGCCGCGGCAATAATGCCGCTAACCTCCTCCTCTATTGCCACCTCCGCAGTGCGGTCAGCCCATTCGACGACGGTTCCAAGACGTTCATTCAATTCGTTGACGATGGGACTGGCCACCTGATTGAATGTCCGCCCCCCGACCACAATCTGCGAGCGGTGCATACCCTTGAGCCCGGCCAGCAGATTGCGCTGGTGAGTGGCATTCCTGTGATAGATGTCGAAATTCGAACCGACGATCGAATTAGCCCGGAATGCTGGCAAATCCTTACGAATATCGGCCTCGGCGGCGCGCATCATGCCAAGTGCAGCCGCATTGCAGTAAATGATCACACCATCCGGATCGGCAACCATCACACTGTTTGATGACACATCCAAGGCCACCTTGATACGCAGCGCCTCATTGGCCACCTTGTGCTCTGCCTCGGTACGCGCCTTGAGGCCAGCCTGCATGCGACTGAGTGCGTTCATCAACCTCGCCGGTTCATCGCCACCGCTGAGGTCAATACTGTTATCCAGATTGCCTGAGGCAACCGCATCGGCCACATCAACTGCCGCATCCAGCGGTCCCGTGATCTGTCGCGTCACCCAAATGCCGGCCGGAATCATGACAATCAATGCAACGCCAATCAACAGAAGCATGGTGGTTTGAACGCGCGCCTTGACAGCCTCGATCTCAGCCACATCGCCCCGGTTATTCTCCTTTTGCAATTGAAGCATTTCGTCAACGACATCGAGCCAGGCCTGCATTTTGGGTCGGAAGCTGTTGAAAAAATACGCCTCAATCTCCGGCTGACTCCCCGCCCTGATCAGAGAGAACATCTGCGCTATCGCCGCCTCGGCACCTTTTCTCGCGCCCAAAATGCGCTCGAAAATTTCCTTCGCACCGTCCGAATCCAATGTTCCGCCAATCTGGCTTTCCGAAGCCAAGTAAGCACGGAGATCAACCTCAACCTTTGCCTGCTCAGCCTGCTGTTTCTCTGTTTCCTCATGAATCAGGGCGGTTCGCACATGGCTGCCAATCAACAGATTGCGCGTTTCCATGTCAAAAACCAGCTCCGTCTTCTTGATGTTGCCATTGGCAATATGATCGACTTTCGCACCAATCGCATTGAGGCTAAGCAGGGCGATCGCGACGATGGCGATCATCATCGCCAACGCACCGACAGTCGTCATGATCAGGCGAGTGCCAATTTTGAAGTGCCGTAAATTCAACATACTGTGCCTCCGGAAGCAGGGCGTGCGTTATTCGCTGGCCGAATCAATAAGCGCCATCTCGGCGCTGGTCATCAGGCGTTCTATATCAGTCACGATCATCATGCGACCGTCGACCGTTGCCAGGCCAATGATGTACTTGGTATCGAACGTCCCTGAAAAATCGGGTGCCTGACGAATCTGTGAACGTGTCAGCGAAAACACATCGGAGACGCTGTCGACCACAGCACCAATCACGCGCCCGGCAACATTGAGGATGACCACCACGGTAAAGGGCGTGTATTCGACCTTCCCGAGATTGAACTTGATACGTAAATCGACGATGGGAACAATGATGCCTCGCAGGTTGATCACGCCCTTGATGAATGGCGGCGCATTGGCGATCAATGTCGGCTGCTCGTAGCCGCGAATTTCCTGAACCTTGAGAATATCGATTGCATACTCCTCGCTACCCAGCGTAAAGGTCAGGAACTCACTGGCAACCAAGTCGTCGTCACTTACCGCGCCACCACCATGGGTCATCGCTTCCATCTCTTGCTCCTCAGTTCAACAGTCAGCCTGCTTTTTGCAGATTGGTTTTTGCCATTCCCGCGATGGCCGAGACGTCCAGGATGAGTGCCACATGGCCATCGCCCATGATGGTCGCGCCCGAAATCCCTGGAACACGGCGATAGTTTGCTTCCAGACTCTTGATGACGACCTGGTGCTGCCCAATCAAGGCATCGACAAAGAGCGCGGCATGGATGCCATCCGCGTCGATCACAACCATGATGCCTTGCGAGAAATCGCTCGATTGCGCCCTGATATTGAATAATTCGTGCAAGACCACGACTGGCAAAAACTCGCCGCGAACCTGAATGACTCGCGCCTGATTCGACAAGGTCTTGATGTCGCCAACTTTTGGCTGAAATGACTCGACCACATAGGACAGCGGCAATATGTAAGTCTGGTCGCCAACGGCAATAGACATGCCATCGAGAATGGCAAGCGTCAGCGGCAAGCGAACCGTCATCCGTGTTCCCACGCCCAACATCGATTCAATCTCTACGCGACCTCCCATCGACTGAATGTTGCGGCGGACAACATCCATCCCTACGCCGCGCCCGGACACATCGGTGACCTGATCGGCTGTCGAAAAACCAGCCTCGAAAATCAGATTGAATACTTCAGAATCGGTCATCTGGTCAGACACCAGGAGCCCACGCTCGCGAGCCTTGGCCAGAATCTTGTTACGCGGCAAGCCAGCACCGTCATCACCGACCTCGATGACAATGCTTCCACCTTGATGGTAGGCCTTCAGGGTAATCGTCCCGACAGGACTCTTACCGGCGGCAATTCTCGTTTCCGGCAACTCTATGCCGTGATCAAGACTATTGCGGATCAGGTGAGTCAGTGGATCAGCGATACGCTCGATCAATCCCTTGTCCAGCTCAGTTGTTTCACCGGATGTCTTGAGTTCGACCTGTTTGCCAAGCTTGCTCGAAAGATCCCGAACGACGCGGGGAAAACGCGAAAACACGAAGGAAATCTGCATCATCCGGATGGACATAACCGATTCCTGCAGGTCGCGGGTATTTCTTTCCAGCTGGGCCAGGCCGTTGATCAAACGCTCTGGCGCGCCCTCCTGAATCTGCGCCGCAGTCTGTAGCAGCATTGCCTGAGTAATGACCAGTTCGCCGACCAGATTGATCAACTGGTCTACTTTTTCGACACTGACACGAATCGAAGACTCAGCTGCTGCGGTGACGCCCGACTGCGACTTTGCGGCACGCGCAGGCAAAGCGGCAGCCTTGTCTACAACCCCGGGGATAGAGACACGCGCAGGAGTAACCGGCTCAATTGGTTGCACGGGAGCAAGCTTCGGAGCCAGCGACTCAAAAAAGCCAAATCCATCCCCCTCCTCGACAACGTGCTGCGCAGGCACAGGTGACGGCAAAGGCGTAAAGAATCCGTAGCCATCGCCATCCTCGCACGATGCTTCGGAGGCAGCCGCCCCCCCCTCATCAACTTGTGGTAGCGGCGCGAAGAATCCATAAGACTCCTCCTTGGCTGCGGGCACCTCGACTGCCGAAGCAAGGTCTGTCGAGCTATCCACTGGCGAAAAGAAACCATAGCCCGGGTCCGTTGCCGGAGCTCCTGGTGAATCGTCAAAAAAACCAAAGTCGCCGTCAGCATCGTTGGTAACCGTCTCTTCAACGACACGCCAAGCCCCGTTTTCTGCGATGAAGTCAATCTGGTCAGAAAAAGCATCTTGTCCAGCATCGGTAACCAGACGAAGCTGCCAGTAGCCGACGTTGTTCATATCCGATGCAGGCTGACTCAGGACTTCCAGACTCCCGAACGAACGCAACTCGTCGAGAAGATTGCCGAGGCCCTTGCCTTTTGCCGCGACATCCGTCGGAACAAACTGAATATCGAAGGTCCGCTTGCCCACCGGCTCGTTAAGCCCAACTACCTCAGCGCCCTCCTCTGCAGAATGCAATGAGGGCTCGATGGGCACCGAGTCATTAGCTGACAACTGGCGCAGCCGGGCGCAAATCGACGCTACCGCCCGGGGATCTACCTGCCCTCTGCCTTGGTGAGCTTCAAGCATATCGCCCAGAAGATCACCTGACTCCAGAAAAGCATCAACCATGTCCGCCCGCAATCCCAATTCCTGCTTGCGAATACGATCCAGCAGATTTTCGAGGATATGGGTCGTTTCGGCCAGATCAGTAAAGCCGAAGGTTCCAGCGCTCCCCTTGATCGAGTGTGCGGCACGAAAAATGGCATTGAGCTGCTCAGAGTCCGGATTGTCGATATCCAGTTCAAGCAACAGCCCTTCCATGGTGGCCAAGTGTTCCGCCGATTCCTCAAAAAACACTTGGTAGAACTGACTCATGTCGATAGTCATACCACCCCCTGGTTGCCGCTCCGCGCAAACCGGAAACCGAAAATTGAATGCAAAAGACCCGCTCTGTTACAGGTCTGCCGGCTTTACTTAACCGATCACCTTGCGTACGACTTCAATCAGTTTCTGGGGGTCGAAAGGCTTGACCAGCCAGCCGGTAGCTCCCGCAGCCCGGCCTTGGGACTTCATCGCATCCGACGACTCGGTGGTCAGCATCAGAATGGGGGTCGATGCATACTGCGGCATCCCGCGAAGGCTCTTGATCAAGGTCAGCCCATCCATACGCGGCATGTTCTGGTCGGTCAACACCAGATTGACACTTCTGGCCTTGGCCTTATCGAGGCCATCCTGCCCATCAACGGCCTCAACCACGTCGTACCCGGCACTTTTCAGGGTAAAAGACACCATCTGACGGATGGATGCGGAATCGTCAACTGCAAGAATGGTTTTTGCCATTTGAATATCTCAGAACAACTCAACTTCACCGCAGGCGAAGCAGTTATGAATATCAGGATTATTGTCCAATTTTTGGGAAACAGCACCCATTTTTTGCGAAATATGGTCAACGTGCTAACGAGGTTCTCAATGCAACATCATCTGAACTTCGGATCTTGCACAGAACTGCCGCCAGGCTTGCGTAGCGCGCCGTTCAGTCAGCCGGCAATGCCTTTGCCGCCCACAGGCAGCTTCAATCCCTCTGGCAACAAGCCCTCTCCGTCAAGCTCTGCTTCAGGCCCGTCTTCTTGCAGAATAGCCATCTCTGTCTTGCGATTCAGGACAACGATGCTGATCCTCCGGTTGACGGAGTTTAGCGGGTCATTTTTGTCAAAAAGAACAGTGGAGGCCAGCCCGACAACACGAATGACCTTGCTATCGTCCATCCCCCCAACGACCAGCTCTCGCCGGGAAGCGTTAGCCCGGTTGGCAGAAAGTTCCCAGTTTGAAAACCCCTTTTCGCCACCTGAAAACTGGGATGCGTCGGTGTGTCCGGCCAGGCTTATCCTATTCGTCACCCCGTTCAGCGCCTGGCCGATCTGGCGCAGAATATCTCGTGTATAGGGTTTAAGGTCAGCGCTACTGGAGTCAAACATCGGACGATTCTGCTCGTCGATGATCTGGATGCGCAGCCCCTCGGAAGTTATATCGAGCAACATCTGCTTCTTGAATTGAGCCAGTTGCGGGCTCTGCTCAATCATTTTTTCGATCTCGGCCTTCAGACTTTCCAGGCGCTCACGCTCCTTGCGCCGAAATTCTGCCTGCGCCTCCTTTGAAAAGGATGTGGATTTTTTTGCCTCGACATCACCACGTTTGACCTGTCCGGCCTGGCGCGTCAAATCCTTGCCGCCCCCCTGCAGCACGCTGGTCGCGTCACCGGAGCCACTGCCCCCCTGCATGGAAACCTTCATGGGATTCTGAAAATGATCGGCAATACCCTGTAGATCCCCCTTGGCCGTCGAACCAAGCAGCCACATCAACAAGAAGAAAGCCATCATCGCCGTCACAAAGTCGGCGTAGGCAATTTTCCAGGCACCACCATGGGCACCACCCGCAACGACCTTCTTGCGCTTGATAATTATGGGGCGTGTGGAGTCGTCACTCATCGTCTTTATCTAAAGGTTGCCGACTGGCTATTTGCCTTTGCGGGCCTTCAACTCTTCTTCAAGTTCGATAAAACTTGGCCGCTCGTGTGCCCCCAGGGTCTTCCGCCCGAACTCGATGGCCACCTGTGGCGCGTAACCAGACATCGAGGCCAAAAGCACCATTTTGATGGTCTTGTAAATGGTCGCACCTTCGTGCGCCTTTTGCTCCAGCAGCTTGGCAACCGGCTCGACGAAACCATAGGAAATCAGGATACCAAGGAAGGTTCCGACCAAGGCACCGCCAATCATCTTGCCAAGAACAGCCGGTGGGCTACCGACCGATCCCATCACGTTCACGACGCCCATCACGGCAACCACGATACCGAAGGCAGGAACGGCGCCGGCCATGCTGGCCACGACATGCCCCGGCTCGGCGGCCTCGTGATGATGGGTTTCGAGTTCAACATCCATCAGACTTTCAATTTCGACGGTGTTCAGGTTTCCGCCAACCATCATCCGGAGGTAGTCACAAGTGAACTCCATGACATGGTGGTCGTGCACAAGATTCGGATATTTGCTGAAAATAGGGCTTGCTTCGGGATTTTCGATATCGCCTTCAATTGACATCAATCCCTCCTTCCGTACCTTGCCGAGGATCTCGAAAAGCATGGCCAAGGCATCGATGTAGAACGCCTTGTTGTATTTCGAGCCCTTCAGAATACCGGGAACGGCACCAATCGTCGCCTTGATGATCTTGATGTCATTGGCCGCAACGAAGTAACCGATGGTCAAGCCGACAATCGCGACGTACTCGGTCGGCACCCAGAGCGCGAGGAGGCTCCCATGCAGTGCATACGTTCCCAGCGCAGAGGCCAGAATGATGACGTAACCAACAATCAAAAACATGCAAAGCCCCCTGTCGCACCGGCAATAGCCAGCGCAGATCCGCCCAGTAATTGGTTTTCGCTATTGTAGCCACTTGAATTGCTTGAGTGCAAAGAATGAGGGCAAGCGAGCTCGTCTTGCCCTCAGCATGGCTTGAATCCCCGGTGGTAGACTGGGGCGCATTCAAACGCTGACTATTGACCATGATTCGATACTGCAAGCATTGTGGCGCCCCTGTCACTTTTTCCATTCCACCGGGAGACTCGCTGCCCAGGCACGTTTGCCATGCGTGTGGACACATTCACTATGAAAACCCGCGTCTAGTGGTTGGGTGTGTGGCTGAATGGGATGGCCGGATCCTGCTTTGTCGGCGCGCCATTGAACCTCGACATGGTCTCTGGACACTTCCTGCCGGATTCATGGAGAACGGCGAGTCCACTGCTCAGGCAGCCATTCGTGAAACGCATGAAGAAGCAGGAGCGACGATTCTGATTGATGCACCGTTCGCGATGATCAGCATCGCTCACATCAACCAGGTCCATTTGTTCTATCGTGGCCGTATGGCCACCCCACATTTTTCCGCGGGAGAGGAAAGCCTTGAGGCCAGCCTGTGCCACCCAGATCAAATTCCCTGGAATGAGCTGGCTTTTCGCAGCGTCAGCATATGTCTCGAACGCTACGTCGCCGACCGCGCACTAGGCACCTACAGTTTTCACGAAACGGAACTTCCAGCCACCTAAGATCCCTCGCCCCCCCACAGGCCAAGAAATTGTCAGACTCCAACCCAGTCTTTCGCTTGGCACCACAACAAAACCTGGCGCTTTCAAGCATTTCGCGCGCCGGACGATCAAAAAGACAGCGTAAGCCAATACCGCCAGGGGCCACACCATATCTTTCCCCCGATCTCCACGGTCAACTGGTAAAAACGGCCAAATTTGCTTAGTGGCAGACCCGTTTTTTAACGACAATTGCCGGCTTCCCGTCAGGCACCGGAGAATATGCAACAAACTGGGCCAAGCCTGAACCCACATTCATCATGTGCGCCACTGTTGACTCAAAAACAAACCCCCGACCAGCAGAGCCAATCGAGGGTTTGTGACCGATCACCGCTCAGCGAGCGATATGACCAAAACAGCGTTATCTGCCGGCCTTACGTGCGTCCTCGTCCATCTTGTTCGAGTACATCTTGCCCATTACAGCACCGATGATCAAAACACCGACGATCACTGCAAAGCTCATCAGACCAAAATCACTGCTAAACAAAAGTTCCCACGCCATATGTCACCTCCCAGTAACAAATTAAAAACCTAACTACTTTCCCGACCGCGCCGTCAGGCGCAACGGTTCCAACGAATCAGCTTGCCATTCACCTTGAAGTCGCCATTTAGCGGCAGGATCCTCAATCGACACAAGCCAACGCCCTGAAACATCGTCGGATGTGCCAGCTTCAGAACTATTTCCGAAGGCAATCCGGCATCACTATCGGCACGCAGCAAGAGCCGTAAATTTGAGCCGGAACGCATTACGTCGCCCTGCAACCCAAGACTTCCCGCCTGATGGTCTCGCTGCAAGCTCTGATTCACTGCAAGCCCCTGCTTGTAATAATCATCACTTACTAAACCATCGTTACTCACCACTGCAAGCCATAAAGTGACGAAGCCGGCAACAATCACGATGCCCGGCCCTGCCATCAAGAACCAAGGCCAACGCTCCTTGTACCAAGGTCGATTGTCATTTTTCAATGTCATTAAATTACTCATGTCAGGGCATCAAGAATGAGGCTTTTTCGTGAACCGCAATTTTGTCGTGGTTCTGGGCCTTGATATCAAAATAAATAGTGTTCGCGCCGTTTTTTCCGGACTCCGGGGGAACGCGAACGACGATGGTGACTTCATGATTCTCTGCACTGGCAACCTCGACGACACGGTTACCGACGATCTCCGCCCCTTCCAGCCCCTCAACAGACAAGGCATAGCGCTTGGGCTCCTCTGTTGTATTCATGATTTTCAGGTTGTAGACGTTTTCAATTCGCCCATCTTCAGCCTCTCTCGCCAATAGGGAACGGTCGCGAATAACATCAACCTTCAGTGGCACTCGAACAGCCAAGGACCATATCGCAGAAACGGTTATCGCCATCAGAATCACCGTATAAAGCACGATACGCGGGCGAATAAGATGTGCGAACACCTCCTTGGAGGAGAAATGCTTCGCCAGTGCGTTTTCTGTAGTATAGCGGATAAGCCCACGTGGCAAACCCAGCTTGTCCATGACTGGATCGCACGCATCAATGCAGGCACCGCAACCGATACACTCGTATTGCTGCCCCTTGCGAATATCAATACCCGTCGGGCAAACCACCACGCACAATTCGCAATCCACACAATCGCCAAAACCCGACTCTTTGACGTCGACCGCCTTCTTGCGAGGACCTCGCGGCTCCCCTCGCTCCGGGTCATACGTAATGATCAGCGTATCCGGATCGAACATAACCCCCTGAAAACGCGCATAGGGGCACATATATTTGCACACCTGTTCACGGAGAAAGCCTGCCTGCATATAGCAGAACCCACCGTAAAAGAATGTCCAGAACAGTTCCCATCCGGAAAAATCAAACGGCAGCGCCGCCAGCAGTTCGCTCACTGGCGTGAAATATGCCACCAACGTAAACCCTGTCCACAGAGAGATCAGCAACCAAGCTGCATGCTTCATTGCCTTTAGACGGAATTTTTTTGCCGTCATCGGCCCCTTGTCCAACTTCATGCGAGACGAACGACCCCCTTCGATCCGGTTTTCGATCCACATGAATATTTCGGTGTACACAGTCTGCGGACATGCGTACCCGCAGAACAGGCGCCCTGCAATTGCCGTAAACAGGAATAAGGCATAGGCAGAAACGATCAGTAGCAATGCTAGGTAGAAAACGTCCTGTGGCCACAAGACCAAACCGAACAAATAGAATTTTCGTTCAACCAAATGGAGCAGCACGGCCTGACGGCCATTCCACTCTAGCCAAGGCACGCAATAGAAAAGTATCTGGGTGGCCCAGACCAGAATCCAGCGCCAGTTGTTCCACCACCCCTTGACGTCACGGATATATACTTTTTTGTGCTTTTCGTAAAAAGACACTTCCGCCTTCGCGTCGGCAGATTTGGTATGGGGGCTGTTGCTGGAGGATTCCATCATTATCTTATCCGTATCTAAATTGCGCTGAACGAGCACTGCTCGGCGCTATTTCAATGCAATTTAGATACAAATCAGTTTTTGATGCCGAAATAAAAACGGGGCGGCCAAGCCGCCCCGTACATGCCAATTACTTGGCGCCTTGGCTCAGGCTAATCACGTAAGCAGACAGCAAATGCACCTTGGCATCGCCCAGGAACTCCTTCCAAGCAGGCATCTGGTTCTGACGCCCCTTAGAAATCGTTTCGGTGATGGTAGCTTCAGAAGAACCATACAACCAGACCTTGTCAGTCAGGTTCGGAGCACCAACGGCATGCATGCCATGAGCGTCCATTCCGTGACAACCAACGCAGCCGGCAGACTCGAAGGTTTCCTTACCCTTGGCGGCGCGGACTGAGTCATTCGGCAGACCAGACAGCGAGCGGACAAAGTTGGCAAGATCCTTGATGCTATCAGCGCCCAATTGCTCATGCGGAGGCATTACACCCATGCGACCGTTGGAAATGGTTTCCTTGATCTGTTCCGGTTCACCACCATATTGCCAGTCGGAGTCGGTCAAATTCGGGAAGCCCTTGGCTCCGCGCGCATCAGCACCATGACACTGCATGCAGTAGGTAAGGTACAGACGCTTGCCCATTTCCATGGCCTGCTTGTCGCCAGCCACAGCCTTGACATCCATAGCCATGAACTTGTCAAACAAAGGCTTGACCGTAGCGTCCATCTTGTCAACTTCAGCCTTGTGCTGACCACCAGATGTCCAGCCAAGCATGCCCTTGTAGTTACCCAGCCCCGGATACAAGGCCAAATAGACCAGCGCAAAAACCACGGTAATTACAAACATCCAACTCCACCACTTCGGCATTGGATTGTTGTATTCCTCGAGTGTTTCATCCCAAACGTGCCCCATGGTCTTGCCCGGGGTAAACGTCGCCTTTCCCTGCACAATCAGAAGTACCGCGCAAGCAAGAATACTTGCCAGCACGATTACAACTACGTACAGGTTCCAAAAATCGCTAACGAAATCGCTCATTTGCTTTCCTTTTTTCAGCGGGGGTGCGACGGCTTTGACGTCCCACCCTGATCATCATTCTCCGCGAACGGCAAGTTGGCAGCTTCCTCAAACCCCTTCTTGCTACCCTTGCCGTAGGCCCACCCAACGATTGCCAAGAAGCAAAGCAACCCGGCAACCGTGACGATGGAACGCAGATCGTTGATGTCCATGGCTATTACTTGACGTTCTTCAGTGCCGTACCCATGCCCTGCAGGTACGCAATCAGGACATCGAGTTCGGTCTTGTCACCGATAGCAGCCTTGGCGCCCTTGATTTCCTCATCTGAGTAGGTGGGGATACCGCGGACATTTGCGTAGGTGCGCATGACCTGCATCTTCTTCTCGATGTCGGCACCAACCGTATCCTTGGCCTTGACGCTTGCCAGGAAGGCAAAGGCAGGCATATTGGACTCGGGAACCACGTCACGAGGATTGATCAGGTGAGCGCGTTGCCACTCATCCGAGTAGCGACCACCGACGCGATGGAGATCAGGCCCCGTACGCTTGGAACCCCACTGGAATGGGTGGTCATAAACGTATTCACCCGCAACTGAGTAGTGACCGTAGCGCTCTGTTTCGGCACGGAACGGACGAATCATCTGCGAATGGCAGTTATAGCAGCCTTCGCGGAGATAAACGTCACGACCAGCAAGACGTACAGCATCATACGGCTTCGTACCTTCAACCGGCGTAGTGGTGGACTTCTGGAAGAACAGCGGAACGATCTCCAGCAAGCCACCCCAGATCACAACCAACAACGTAAGAACGATAAGGAGCGTTACGCTCTTTTCAATTTGTTCATGCTTGAGCATTGTTATTCCC
>PHCH01000038.1 GCA_002840785.1 Betaproteobacteria bacterium HGW-Betaproteobacteria-4
CGTAGCAAACATTGCACTATCAATTTCATCGTCATCTATGACACACCGAAAACGTTCTTCAATCGCGGCGATGAGCGCAATTACTGCCATCGAGTCCAATTCCGGAACCGATCCGAGAAGCATCGTATTCTCATCAAAGGCCAGCGCACGCCCCCCCAAATGAAGGACATCATCAAGCAATATCTTTACATCCCGCTTAAAATCCACCGTCATCGCCTCGTTTTTTCAACCTTCCGACTTTATCAAAGCCTCAATATTTAACGGTGTGAGATACTTCACAGGACGTTGGCCTATGTACACGTCATCGTATTTGAAACTCAAAGTTTACCACTTGATTCGAACTACCTCATGACTGATTCGACCTTACTCCACGAACTGATCCATCTCTCGGCCAATCGTAGCCCGGACTCTCCCGCACTAACCTATGGCAAGCTCACATTGAGCTATGCCGAATTGCAGAATGCAACCGCCGGGTTTGCTTCCGGCCTCATGTCACTTGGTCTCCAGCGCGGCGAGCGGGTCGCCATCTATCTGGAAAAACGATTTGAGACAGTCGTCGCCAGCTTCGGCACCCCCGCTGCCGGTGGGGTGTTTGTGCCCATCAATCCTTTGCTCAAGGCGGAGCAGGTCGGGTACATCTTGCGCGACTGCAATGTCCGTGTACTGGTGACCTCGCCCGAACGCCTGGAACTGGTACGCGAAACCCTTCTGGAATGCCACGATCTGCGGCACATCGTTCTCACCGATTCAACCGAAAGCTTGGCTACCGGCGGCACGCTCAATATATGCGACTGGACGTATATCCTAAGTCAGCCACCAACCGCCGGGCACCGGATTATCGACACCGACATGCTGGGCATTCTGTATACCTCGGGAAGTACAGGCAAGCCCAAGGGGGTTGTACTTTCTCACCGGAACATGGTGGCAGGTGCGAAGAGTGTAGCCAGCTACCTTGAAAACCGCGCTGACGACACGCTTCTTGCAGCCCTCCCCCTTTCTTTTGATGCAGGCTTCAGCCAATTGACGACCTCCTTTCTTGTTGGCGCGCGAGTTATCCTGCTTAACTACCTGCTCCCGCGCGACGTCGTCAGAGCCTTGGAAAGGGAGAAAGTAACCGGATTGACAGCCGTACCGCCGCTATACCTGCAGCTAACCCAGTTGGAATGGCCCTCCACGATCACTGAGCATCTACGCTATTTTGCCAATACCGGTGGCAGGATGCCGCGCGAAACGCTAACCGCACTCCGCCAGCGTTTGCCAAAGTCAAAGCCGTTCCTTATGTATGGCCTGACCGAGGCCTTCCGTTCGACATACCTTCCCCCTTCCGAGGTCGACCAGCGACCAGATTCAATTGGCAAAGCCATACCCAATGCGGAAATATTGGTCCTGCGTGAGGATGGTTCGCCATGCGCGCCGAACGAGCCGGGGGAACTGGTGCATCGGGGCGCTCTGGTTGGCATGGGTTACTGGAATGATCCGGAAAAGACTGCCGAGCGTTACAAACCTCTACCGGCTCACGCGCCCGGCCGCGAAGCTGGTCTGGTCTTGCCTGAAATAGCTGTATTTTCTGGTGACACTGTACGCATGGACGAAGAAGGCTTTCTATATTTCATCGGCCGCCGTGATGAAATGATGAAGACTTCCGGTTATCGGGTCAGTCCAACCGAGGTCGAAGAAGTCCTCTATGCGACCAGAATGGTTGGCGAATGCGTTGCCTTTGGTGTGGACGATGACCGGCTTGGACAAAGCATTCAGGTGATAGCCACGCCACCAGCCGGCGGAACCTTGAACGTTGATGCCTTGCTAGCAGAATGTCGCGCTCGCATGCCAGCCTACATGGTCCCCGGCGGCATCGATGTCCGCGAAGGCCCCTTGCCACGTAACCCAAATGGGAAAATTGATCGAAAAACGCTGTCGACCGTGTGGGTCGAACAACAAAATCTCTAATCCGCCGTTTTGGCCAGTCAAAGAATGAGCACACCAAGCGCGCCCGTCCATACGACCATGAATCAATTCTCGACCGACGGCAATGAGTTGCTGGTCGGCGGATTGCCGCTATCGCGACTGGCCGAACGCGTCGGACAGACTCCTTTCTACGCCTATGACCGCGACCTGCTGCATTCACGCGTTGCCGAGCTGCGCGCAGCGTTTCCGGAAAGTGTCAAACTGCACTTTGCGATGAAAGCCAACCCGATGCCGGCAGTCGTTGGCTTCATGGGGCGCCTGGTCGATGGTGTCGACGTAGCCTCTGCCGGGGAGTTAAAAATTGCGTTGGATGCCGGCGTAGATCCACACGAAATCAGCTTTGCCGGCCCCGGCAAAAGAGATTCCGAACTCCGTCAGGCTGTTGCTGCGGGGGTATTGATCAACGTCGAGTCATTTCGCGAAGTCGACCTTTTGGCAGGCATCTCCCGGGAGTTTGGACTTCCTGCTCGCGTTGCGGTACGCGTCAATCCAGACTTCGAGCTCAAAGGCTCGGGCATGAAGATGGGCGGCGGCCCCAAGCAATTTGGCGTCGATGCTGAACAGGTGCCTGAATTGCTGGCCAAGATTGGCGAATACAATCTGGCATTCGAAGGGTTCCACCTCTTTGCCGGCTCGCAGAACCTCAAAGCCGAATCGATCTGCGAAGCACAGCAGAAATCCTACGATCTGGCGCTAGCACTCTCTCGTCACGCTCCTTCACCAGTTAGTTTCCTGAACCTCGGGGGCGGATTCGGCATTCCCTACTTCCCCGGTGAAAAACGGCTGGATCTGACCAGCATTGGGCAGAATCTTGACCAACTTTCCCGGCGAGCCAACATCGATTTCCCCGGCGCTTCGCTGGTCATCGAGCTCGGTCGCTATCTCGTCGGCGAGGCTGGAATTTATGTTTCCAGGGTGGTAGACCGTAAGGTTTCACGCGGGCAAACCTTTCTGATCGTAGATGGTGGCCTCAATCACCACCTTTCGGCTTCCGGCAATTTCGGCCAAGTCATCCGCAAAAACCATCCGGTCGCTATCGGCAATCGGATGAATGAGGACAGCACTGAAATCGCATCCGTGGTCGGTCCCTTATGTACGCCACTGGACATTCTGGCAGATCGCATGACGCTGGCCATCGCAGAACCAAACGATCTGGTGGTGGTATTCCAGTCTGGCGCCTACGGAGCCAGCGCCAGCCCGCAGCGTTTTTTGGGACACCCTGAGGTCGTCGAAATCTTGGTATAGCAGCACTAACGGCCGCGCCTTCCGGGAACCGGCGGATCAGTATTTATACTGATAGCCTCGTGCCCCCTCTTACCTCGCCCGGACTCGCCAAATTCGATACAATTCACTTGGTCTAATTCTTATCGAATATTTCGAACTAAATCGCCGTATAGTGCCAGCCGGTAGCACTCAGCCGCAACAACCACTCCGCACTTCTGACATTGTTAACAATTCCAACAAAAATAAGAGATGTTTTTGTTTTTTGCACCAATCATGCGGTCATCGACGATGAAACTTGTTGCATTGATTCGTAGTCAATGTGAAATAGTGCACAAGCAAAATATGCCGCAATCCATACTATTGGCATCGGGCAATCAGCAAATGCGAGGGGTTTCAAGTGCGCAGCAAAAGAACCTAAGGGATGCAGGGGAATCATGATCAGGCTGTTTAATCACTGGTTTACTTGGCGTAGCATCGCCGGGGTTGCGTTCGACTTTTCCTTCCTGATTGTCAGCCTCGTCATTACCCTGATGTGGATCAATAGCGGCCTCCCGGTCAACCCAGTTCAAATTGTGGTCTACGCCATCCTGTTTGGGTTTGTGATGCTCGCCATCAATGCCCTCCTGGGACTCTATCAGCGCGCCTCGATTCGCCCAATTACCGAAACAAGGGCCCGTGCGGTACTTTCCATTTATCTATCTATACCGATTGCCTACGCTCTTTACGCGTTGCTCCCCATTGCTGCGGTCAACCGCGATTTGATTCACCTTTCTGCAATGTCTGCCGTTTTCGGCATGCTGGTAACACGCGTCGGTGCTGCTCATGCCCCCGCCGCGAAGATGCTGCGCAGACGGATTCTGGTATTCGGTACGGGGCAGCAAGCTCTCGCCGTCAAGCGAGCGCTTGATCGCTCCGACCCGTCAGCCGAAATCATTGGCTTTTATCCTGGCAGCAATGAAGACCAGCCACTGGTATCGTCAAATTTGATTCTCAGTAGAGAGCTATCTTTGACCGATGCCGCCCGCAATCTAAAAGTCGATGAAATTGTCGTGGCACTTAGCGAACGCCGGGGCGGGTCAATGCCCATGCGAGAGTTGCTTGACTGCAAGTTACAGGGAGTCAAAGTCCTCGATCTCGCCAGCCATTTTGAACAGACGCTAGGACAAATTCGCCTTGACTCGCTCTATGCGGGCTGGCTCATTTTTGGTGACGGATTTCGTCAGGGCGTTTTCCGTACCATCGTCAAACGATTGTTCGATATTGTCTGCGCCAGCATACTGATTGTTTTGGCCTTGCCCATCATGGCAGTGGCAGCCATTCTGATTGTTGTGGAGGATGGTTTTCCGTTGCTTTACCGGCAGGAACGCGTGGGAGTAAACGGACGTCTGTTCAACGTCATCAAGTTCCGGAGCATGCGGCGTGATGCCGAAAAAGATGGAAAGCCGATCTGGGCGCAAGCGCAGGACAACCGCGCAACGCGGGTCGGCCAAATCATCCGCAAACTTCGTATTGATGAACTCCCACAGCTGTTCAGCGTCCTGAAGGGTGATATGAGTTTGGTTGGCCCTCGACCGGAGCGCCCATTTTTTGTCGATCAATTGACTAAAGAAATCCCCTTCTACGCTGTTCGACACAGCGTCAAGCCCGGGGTAACAGGCTGGGCGCAAGTCCGCTATCACTACGGCGCGACAGTCGAAGACTCTGCAGAGAAACTCCAGTACGATCTTTACTACGTCAAGAACCACTCACTGTTCCTGGATATGGTGGTGCTTTTCGAAACCGTGGGTGTCGTGCTGACCGGCAAGGGCGCTCACTAATCTTTCGTCACGCTCATCCGTGACCTGAAAAGTCCGTTGCATGGAAATAACCGGTGCGTCCCTGATTACCTGGAGCTTTGGACTTGCCGCCTTCGGCTATCTGGCGCTTTGGATTTACCTGATCTCGTTCGGCACAGATTGGCGATCCGGAGTGCGTACCCGGCGCATGGTTTCCGTCGCCGTCATTTCAGCCGTTTGGACGTTTTCCAGTCTGCTTTATGCCTTCAGCGGTAATGCACTTGCACTTATCACCGCTTCGCTCGTCGACGTCGCCAAATACGGGGCTTGGTATGTTTTTCTGATAACACTCCTTGCTCCTGCCAGTAACGGAAATTCCAAACCCTTGCTTCCACTCTGGTTGCCTGCAATCTGCTGGGGATTGGTCATCACGGGTATCGGTCTTCAATTTTTGGTGGCATTTCACCTGATTTCGCCAGAAGACTGGTTACGTTTACTGGTCCTCCATGGATTGTCAGAAGCCGTGATCGGACTAGTGCTTGCCGAGCAACTGTTTCGCACGGTATCCGAGGACTCCCGCTGGAACATCAAGCCGCTATGCCTCGCCCTGCTCTTTCAGTTCTCCTATGACGTCTATCTTTTTTCCGACGCCATGATGTTCAGCCGTATCGATGGGGATACCTTGGCCGTAAGAGGTTTTGTGCACGCGATGACCATTCCGCTGCTCATGCTGGCAACCGAACGCGCCAGGGACTGGACCTCAAAGATCCGCCTGTCCCAAAAAGCCGCATTCCACTCTGCCACGCTGCTTCTGGCTGGCCTCTACCTGCTCTTCACTGCTGGCGTCGGGTACTACGTCCGCTATTTTGGCGGCGAATGGGGCCGGGCATTCCAGTTGGCCCTGATATTTGCCGGTCTGCTGATATTAGGTGTTTTCCTGGTTTCCGGATCGATGCGCGCTAGGATGAAAGTTCTGGTCGGCAAACATTTTTTCCGTTACCGCTATGACTATAGGGAAGAATGGCTCCGCTTCACGCAGACGCTTACCGAACATGATTCGCCACAGACCATGGGACAACAGGTAATTCGTGGCTTGGCCAACATGGTCGAAAGCCCTGCAGGAGCCTTGTGGTTGCAGGAAACAGGCCATGGTGCTTTTAGGCAAAGTGCACGTTGGAATCTTCCGGAGTCCGTCGCTAAAGAAGCACATGACTCACCACTCTGCCGCTTCCTGCTCGCCAGTGGCTGGGTCATTAATCTTGAAGAGTATCGCTGCTATCCGGCACGCTATAGCGACCTGGAAATTCCGGCATGGCTTTCTGACCTGCCCAACGCGTGGCTGATCGTACCTTTGGTGGCCGACAACGAAATGCAGGGCTTCGTCATTCTGGCTAGCTCGCGCACCCCGATCAATGTCAATTGGGAGGTGAATGATCTTTTGCGTGCTGCCGGCTGCCAGGCAGCCAGTTTTCTTGCCCGAATGCAGGCCACCGAGGCCCTACTTGAAGTCCGGAAATTTGACGCTTTCAACAAGATGTCTGCCTTTGTCGTCCACGATCTTAAAAACATCATCACTCAGCTTTCGCTCATGCTAAAAAATGCCGAGCGTCACCGTGACAATCCAGAGTTTCAGCAGGACATGCTAATGACCGTTGACCACGCCGTCGAGCGCATGCGCCAATTGATGATGCAGCTGAGAGAAGGCGCCACTCCCCCGGGTGGCATTTGCGGTGTTAATCTTCCAGATGTCATCCAGCGCATTCAAAAGGACAAAATGAATCAGGGAAGATCGATCGAAGTGCACGTTCAGGATCGATTGATTGCACGCGGTCACGAAGAACGACTGGAGAGGGTCATTGGCCATCTCGTCCAAAATGCCATTGATGCGTCGCCAACCGGTGGCCGCGTATGGATATCGCTCGAACGCTGCAACGACAAGGCCGCCGTTGAGGTTGGCGATACCGGACATGGAATGACGCAAGAATTCATCCAGGACCGCCTGTTCAAGCCTTTTCAGAGCACAAAGGATGCCGGCATGGGGATTGGTGCGTACGAAAGTGCACAGTACGTTCGTGAACTGGGGGGGGACATGCAGGTTGAAAGCGAACCTGGCAAGGGGACTTGTATCACCCTGACCCTGCCACTGTTCGTCATTCGCACCGAATCCGATCTGCACGAACAGGAAGCTGCATGAGCACAGAAAAACCACGCGCCCTGCTCATCGTTGAAGATGATCTTGCGCTGCAAAAACAGCTTCGTTGGTCTTTTGACCAATTTGAGACGTTGACCGCAGCAGACCGTGAAAGTGCGCTGGCGCAAATACACCGTCACTGTCCTGCGGTAGTCACCATGGACCTCGGCCTACCCCCGGATGCTGACTCCGTTTCCGAGGGATTTCGATTGCTGGAGCAGACGCTGGCTGCCGCGCCAGATACGAAGGTCATCGTCCTAACTGGACAGAATGATCGTACCAATGCGCTACGGGCAATTGCCCTTGGCGCCTATGACTTTTTTGCCAAACCGTTCGAGCCGGAAATGCTTGCGCTGACCATAGACCGCGCATTTCGACTCCATGACCTGCAGCAGGAAAATCGTCGGCTTCTGGCAGCCCAGCACCCACCGGCACTTGCGGGGCTACTGACGCGCGATGCAGGCATGCAAAAAATCTGCCGAACGATAGAAAAAGTTGCCAACAGCAGTGCGACAGTGCTTCTCCTCGGCGAAAGCGGGACCGGCAAGGAATTACTGGCGCGAGGCCTGCACGAGTCCTCGCCGCGGAGCAAAGAACGCTTCGTGGCCATCAATTGCGCGGCCATTCCGGACAATCTGCTGGAAAGTGAACTCTTCGGCTACGAAAAGGGTGCGTTTACCGGTGCGGCAAAAACAACCCCCGGAAAAATCGAAAGTGCCAACGGTGGCACACTGATGCTCGATGAGATCGGCGACCTGCCTCTGTCGCTACAGGCAAAACTATTGCGCTTCCTGCAAGAACGGGTCATTGAACGCCTTGGCGGGCGCTCGGAAATACCGGTTGATGTCCGTATCGTTTGCGCTACACACCAGGATTTGAAAACCCACATTGCCAATGGCAGTTTCCGTGAAGACTTGTATTACAGGCTTGCTGAAATTGTTGTCCAGATCCCTCCTTTACGCGAACGTCGGGGTGATCCTGCATTGATGGCCCATGCCTTTGTACACCGGTTCGCTAACGAGCAGAAGCGGGGCAGCATGACGCTAAGCGAAGATGCCGTGCGAGCCATAGAGTCCCACCGGTGGCCAGGCAATGTTCGCGAACTGGAAAATTGCATCAAGCGTGCGGTGATCATGGCTGATGGCTCCCGCATTACTTGCGAAGACATTGGTCTGGACACCGAAGAGTCCACCGAGGTCGAATTCATTGATCTGCGCAAGGTGCGCGACGAGGCGGAACGTCAAGCCATTGTCACGGCACTGGGGCGAGCCAACGGCAACCTATTGCGGACCTCCGAAATACTTGGCATCAGCCGGCCGACTTTGTATGACCTTATGCATCGCCTTGGCCTGAAATAACCCATTTCCAGAGAAGAAGACAACCATGAATAAGTCGCGCTCGCTTTTCCCGACCGTTATTTCGACCGCACTTCTGACAATGCTGCTGGGTGCCTGTGGTGGTGACTCGCCGGAAAGTCTCATCCTGTCGAGCAAGGACTATCTGGCAAAAAAAGATTCCAAGGCTGCCGTCATTCAGCTGAAAAATGCCCTTCAGCAGAACCCAAACCTTGCCGAGGCACGCTTCCTGCTCGGTTCGGCCTTGCTTGAAAATGGCGATGTTGCCGGCGCAGAGGTGGAACTACGCAAGGCACTGGAACTCAAGCATCCCGCTGACTCGACCGTACCGCTGCTGGCGCGCGCCATGCTGGCCGGGGGCCAGGCAAAAAAACTAACTGATGAATTTGGCAAAACAAAACTGACAAACGGCGAACCTCTGGCTGCCCTCAACACAACCTTGAGTGCAGCCTATGAGTCTTTGGGCAAGCGCGACGTGGCCAAAAAACTGCTAGCCGAAGCCTTGGGCGCAAACCCGACCTATGTTCCTGCCCGCCTTGCTGACATCCGGCAAACCGCGGCGAACAAGGACCTCACCGGCGCTCGTTCAAAGCTCGATGCTCTTTTAATTGAAAACCCGAGCAATCCTGAAGCTCTTCTAATCAAGGGCAACCTCCTTGAGTTCGACGGCGATGCATCCGGTGCTTTGGCGCATTATCAAAAGGCCATAGAGGCAAAGCCCAGCTATCTGAATGCCCACTCTGCAGCCATAGCATTGCTCCTCAGGGCGGGAAAAACCGACGAAGCCGCCAAACAACTGGACGCTTTTAAGAAGAATTCTGCCAAGCATCCGCAAGTCTACCTGCTTGATGCCCAGATCAACTATCAACGCAAAGACTACAAAGCAGCTCGCGAATCCGCCCAGCAATTACTGAGGATATCTCCCAGCAATCCGCTCAGCCTGCAAATGGCTGGAGCCATCGAATACCAGTTACGCGCCTACCTTCAGGCAGAAACCTATCTCGCCAAGGCCCTTCAATCAGCACCGGGACTACGTCTAGCCAGACGCCTTCTGGTATCCAGCCACTTGCGAACAGGCCAACCAGGCAAGGCGCTGGAAGCCCTTCAGCCCTTACTGGCCAGCATTGATCAGGATTCAGCGCTTCTTGCGTTGGCCGGCGAAGCTTATTTACAGCAAGGGGACCCCAAGAAGGCTGCCGACTATTTTGCCAAGGCCAGCAAGCTCGAACCCGAAAACGCCGCCAAAAAAACTTCTCTCGCCTTGGCGCATATGGCGCAAGGCAACGCCGAATATGCCTTTCAGGAACTTGAACAAATATCCATTTCGGACAAAGGGATAACGGCCGATCTCGCTCTGATTGCCGCCCATCTCCGCAACAATCAACTCGATAAGGCCCTGAAGGCGATAGACGCTCTTGAGACAAAGCAACCGAACAATCCGGCGACGCACAACCTCAAAGCCCGCGCTCTTCTGGCCCAGAAGGACACGGCTGGTGCCCGGCAAAGCTTCGAAAAAGCAGTATCCATAGATCCTGCCTTTTTCCCGGCCGTGGCCAGCCTGGCCACGTTGGATCTTCTCGACAAGAAACCGGATGACGCTCGGAAGCGTTTTGAGGCTGTCATCGGCGCCGACCCGAAAAATATACAGGCCCTGCTCGCCCTGGCTGAACTCAAGGCAGCCAGTGGTGGGAATGTAGATGAAGTCTCCGCGCTCATTGGCAAGGCGATCAGCGCAGCCCCCGGCGAGCCAGCTCCGCGACTCGCTTTGATCCAATACTTTCTCAAGCTCAAGGAAAACAAAAAAGCTCTGACCGCTGCCAATGAGGCGGCAACCGCTATTCAGGACAAGCCTGAAATTCTTGACGCACTAGGCCGTACCCAGCAGCTAGCCGGAGATCTGAATCAGGCTCAGGTTACCTACGGCAAGCTGGCCGCCCTCCAGCCGGCCTCGCCATTGGCGCTGCTGCGCCTGGCCGAAATTCAGTTTGCGAACAAGAACAAGGAAGACGGCATCAAGAACCTCAAAAAAGCTCTCGAGATCAAGCCGGATATTGTTGAGGCACAGCGCACCCTGATCATGCTTGCATTGGAAAGCAAGAACACGACAGGTGCGCTTGACATCGCCCGGACTGTCCAAAAACAGCGTCCTAAGGAAGCAATTGGCTTCCTTCTTGAGGGTGACATCCATGCTATTGGCAAAGCTTGGCCGGCAGCGATCAATATTTTCCGGAGTGGCCTCAAACAGGTTGCCGCGCCAGAACTCGCTATCAAGCTGCATGGATCGTTGATCGCCTCGGGAAATGCCTCAGAAGCGGAGAGGAATGCTAAGGCATGGCTCAAGGAACATCCCAAGGATGTTGCCTTCCGGATGTACATGGGTGACCGCGCATCCGGGCAAAAGAACTATGCCCAGGCCGCCAGCTACTATCAAACAGCATTGAGTCTTCAACCAAACAATGCGCTGATTCTCAATAACCTTGCCTGGGCATTGGGCCAGACCAAGTCTCCCAATGCTCTCGAATACGCCGAGAAGGCAAATCAGCTGGCCCCGGGCCAGCCGGCATTCATGGACACGCTGGCCATGTTGCTGGCCGACACAGGCGAGACGACGAAGGCGCTTGAATTGCTCAATAAGGCCGTCGCCAAGGCTCCCCAGGCCAGCGGAATCCAGCTCAACCTGGCCAAGGTTCTGATTTCGGCCGGCAAGAAGGATGAGGCGCGCAAGGAACTGGAGGCTTTGGCAAAGTTGGGCGACAAATTTTCCGGTCAGGCCGAGGTTAGCCAACTACTGAAATCCTTTTGAAATACAATTTTTGAGCAATTTTTAGAATAAATTCAGGAATCAACATGACGACAATTGCTGTAGTAGGTTTGGGGTATGTCGGTTTGCCGCTCGCCGTCGAATTCGGCAAGAAATTCCGGACAATCGGATTTGATCTATCCCAAGCAAAAGTAGATAGTTACCAGCGCCATATCGACCCAACTGGCGAAGTCAGCACCGAAGACCTGAAGGCGGCAACGCAACTCACTGTGTCAACGGATGCGAGCACCTTGCGCGAGGCAGATTTCGTTATAGTTGCCGTACCTACGCCGGTCGACGATGCTCACCAACCAGATTTCAGCCCGCTTGTCGGCTCATCAACGACAGTCGGCCGCAACCTGAAACAGGGCGCCATTGTTGTCTATGAATCAACGGTTTATCCGGGCGCCACTGAAGAGGTCTGCATCCCCATTCTCGAAAAGGAATCGGGAAAGACCTGGAAAAAAGACTTTTTTGTCGGCTACTCGCCCGAGCGCATCAATCCGGGTGACAAGGAGCGTACTGTCACCAAGATCGTCAAAGTGGTTTCCGGCGACACCCCTGAAACCCTCGATAAGGTCAAGGAAATCTACGGCAGCGTTATCACCGCCGGCGTTTATCCTGCCTCCAATATCAAGGTTGCCGAGGCCGCCAAAGTTATCGAAAACACCCAGCGCGATCTCAACATCGCCCTGATGAACGAACTCGCCATCATTTTTGACAAGATCGGCATCGACACGCTGGAGGTGCTCCAAGCGGCCGGCACCAAGTGGAATTTTCTACCTTTCCGCCCAGGCCTGGTCGGCGGTCATTGCATTGGCGTAGATCCTTACTACCTGACGCACAAGGCCCAGAAACTTGGTTACCACCCGGAAGTGATTCTGGCTGGCCGGCGCATTAATGACGGCATGGGCAAATTCGTTGCCGAGCAGACCATCAAGATGCTCGTCCGTGCTGGCCATCCGATCAAGGACCAGCCGATTATCGTACTCGGCCTGACCTTCAAGGAAGACTGCCCTGACCTGCGCAACTCCCGCGTCATCGATGTCATCCGGGAACTACAGTCATATGGTGCCAACGTTGTTGTGCACGACCCGGTTGCCGAGGCCAGCGAGGCACATCATGAATATGGTGTCGACCTCGTAAACTGGGAAAGCCTCCCCAAGGCGGCCGCCATGGTTGTTGCAGTCAACCACAAACAGTACAAGGCCCTAACAACCAGCGAATTCACAGCTAAACTGAAACCTGATGGTGTAATTACCGACGTCAAGAGCATGCTGGACTACAATGCCTTTGCCGAAGCCGGCGTGACAGTCTGGCGTTTGTGAGGAGCAAATGATGGAGCGCTCAAGGATATCAAGATCAGCACCTTTTCCTTGGGCGCTTTGCGCAATGCTCGTTACCGGCTTTTTCAATGCACCAGCTATCGCCGACACCAAAGCAGATAAGGAGCGCGCGACAGCTCTTCGCACTGAAGCACAGTCCCTGGAGCATGGGAACGGCATCGCCCGCAACCCGACAAAGGCCATCGAGCTTTATTGCGAAGCTGCCCGACTTGGCGATTTGGAAGCGCAGTACAACCTCGGCTGGATGTATGCAATGGGTCGCGGCACCGGACGTGACGACGCAACAGCGGCCTACTTTTTCACCATGGCGGCAAAGCAAGGCGACGCACTGGCCGAACGAATGCTGCGCCAAGTCGGTGCGCCGCTTGCCCAAGCCCCCACCTGCCTCGCTGATCCGGAATTGAACGATACCGATGGCCAGGACATCGTCGCCAAAGCGGCACCGGAACACAGGAAGGTTATGGATCTTGTCCAGAAACTCGCCCCTGAATATGGTGTTTATCCGCGACTGGCGATGGCCATTATTCGCGCTGAATCAAACTTCAACCCAACAGCCGTTTCGCCCAAGAATGCCCAGGGCCTGATGCAACTGATTCCCGAAACCGCAGAGCGCTTCAACGTCAAAAAGCCATTCGACCCGGAACAAAATATTCGAGGAGGCCTAGCCTATCTGAGATGGCTGCTGGCCTATTTCGAGGGAAACATCGCGCTGGTTGCTGCCGCCTACAACGCAGGAGAAGGTACCGTAAACCGTTATGCAGGGATTCCACCCTATGCGGAAACTCAAGGCTACGTGAAACGGATCCGGGAAATATTTAAGCGCGAAGTGCACCCATTCGATGCAAAAATAACATTGCCCTCGCCAGAGTTGCCACGAATCGTCGCTACAAAAAGGCAGATGTGAGACTAGGCCAGCTTTTCCTTTTTGGCCTATTTTTCCTGTCGACCGTAGCAGTGGCCGAATTGCCCGAAACCGTTGCCAGAATCAAGCCATCAATTGTTGCCGTTGGCACCTTCAAGCAGACCAATAGTCCCCAATTCACCTTTCGCGGCACGGGTTTTGCCGTTGACGATGGCACGCTGATCGCGACCAATGCCCACGTGATCCCAGAAAGCACAGATCCAGACGGCTCCAAACTAGCAATACAGATTCGGGGCATCAACGGAGAATTAACCGTCTGGCGCGCAGAATTACGAAGCCGGGATAAGGAACACGATCTAGCCATTCTTAAAATTGAGGGACGCAAATTGCCAAGCCTCAGGCTCGCAAATTCAGATGCTATTCAGGAAGGCCAAGGAATCGGATTCATTGGCTTCCCGATTGGCGGAGCCCTTGGTTTTTCTCCCGTAACTCATCGCGGCATCGTCTCCTCGATAACGCCGATTGCGTTGCCAGGAGGCAATGCGCAACAACTCAACCAAAGGCTCATCCGTCAATTAAAAAATGGCGCCTTCAATATATTCCAATTAGATGCCACAGCCTACCCTGGCAACAGTGGCAGCCCCGTTTTTGATATCGAAAGCGGCACTGTAATTGGCGTGATCAATATGGTATTCATCAAAGGCAGTAAGGAGTCGGCATTAAGCCAGCCTTCTGGAATCAGCTACGCCATTCCAGCAAGCTATCTGAAACGCTTGCTGGACCAGCCTTAAGCGATTCTCGACAACTCGCCAACTTTATCCCTTGCGAAGAAATACTTATAGGTGATATGGGCTACCAATAGGGGTAGCGGCATTTTCAACCAATGAGAACGAAGAAAAATAAAGTGAGCAGACAATTTTTCAAGCAAGGTCGAAGAGCGTCCTTGATAGGGTTGTAGTAGCCGATGGTAAGCCACCATTAAAATCCATCTAGGAAGAATAAATGGTTTCACCGGATTTAGCAGAATCCAGCAGCACGAAGAAATTTCTGTCTGGAAAACCTCTTCGCACAATCTGAGTGTATAAAAAAGCACTCTTCCTAGACCAAGTTCCAGCGCCCTAACTGGCAATTCGCTCCACAAATTACAATTTCCGCGAAATGCTTGTGAAACGAGCAGATGTATATCGTAAAGATCCCGAAGCAAGTTATCCGGCTCCCCCTCGTGCATTAGATGGGTGGCGCTATGGATGATCATATCCAGGGGATCAAGCGTTAATACATCGGTTCTCCCTATTGGCTGAACACGTTCGAACAGTTTTTCTGTGTCCACCGATGTCCGTGCGACGATAGGCAAGATCGCATGATGAACGTCAATGCATGTCTCTCGTCGAACATGCACCATGGGAGGAATCTCATGCATCCACTTTCGATAATATCGCTGATCATAGGATTTCAGGTGTGTACCTTGCCAACCGGCGAGTCGTAAGGCTGCCTCAGCATTCGCTATGTCGCTCTTTCGAACCAGCAGATCGATGTCAGAAAACACCCTGCCACTACCAGCCAAATGAGCACCAGCAACGTAAGCAGCACCTTTTAGCAGAATCAGTGGCAACTTAACCCTTGCCAAAGCAGAACGCAGATAATCAATCTCTCGTCGTACAACGTCATGCTGACGACACGCAATTAACAAAGCTGACGAAAAATGGTCACGAGCAGCTTCTGGCAGATTATCCGTTACCCCAAGCTCATCAAGTCGACTAGCAAGTTCTCCAAGCAAATTGGCACGTCTCCCTTGCTGTATAACCTGGGCCAATTCGGACGGTCGGAGCGATAAAGTACGAACAGGATTCCGCAGTACGGAAACCAAAATACTTTCATGGGTACTCAACGAAACTCCCTGCAAGGTCGTCAAAAACCGAGATTGCCTCGTCAAGCGAACTGTATGAAAAGCGGGCGCAACGAGCCCCCGCAACGATCCCGCAAAGGGCTTCGAAGCCGTCGACGCCGTGAAGATCGAAGTTAAACGATTGCTCAGCAAGCGTGACGAGGGTTTGGGCAGGACTGAACCTGCTCAGTTCGGCGACCGCGCCAGGCACGTACTGAGGAAAAATAATCCACGCAGGAAGCCCCCCCTCGTCAACACGGAACACGCTCTCCGATGGAGCGCTCATCAATGCCACCCTACCCTTTGCCACGGTGTTCACTGCATCGCCAAGGCGCGCACAGGGGGCGAACTGCTTGATAATTTCCACCGACTGCCCCTTCAGACTGACCGGCCGAGCCATACCAAAAACCATGTTTTGATCGGAGTCGTAAAGCGCCATTTCATCTGAAAGCAAGCGCCACCCACGACTAACCAGTCCGGCGCACAACGTACTCTTGCCTGAACCCGGAGGCGCAGGAAGAAGAACGGTGACACCATCCTTCTCAACCACGGCTGCATGAATGATCAAATATTGATGCGCTTGACTGGCGATACACCAGTTGAGCCCCCACTCGAAAGTTGGAGAAACCTGCTCGACCGGAAGTTCCGAAGAAGATCGACGCCCATCAGTCAAAAAACATACTCGGCGGCGGCTACTGCCAAAAACTCCCTCGGCTCGTACTACCGCAACGTCAAAATCAAAAAAATCTCCAGCATCCAGCAAGGGGAAATCTGCATATGACGAAATGAACTGGCGTGCAAAAACAGGAAGATCGGTAGCAACGCGTACCGAAAATGGCCCAATTTTCAGGAGGATGCCGCCCCCCAAAAGGTTCCTAACAAGAACCTCTGGATCATGCTTCGACAATCTCAATCGCCCACCCGCTCAATGAGTTCAATCGAAACCAGTTGATCAAGCACTCGCGAAAGCTCTTCGTCCAGGCCGTCCTCATCCCATCCCATTCGTCTCATGTGGACGAGCAAGGACTCCGGATCACCCCCATGTGACACAAGGGCTTGCAAGATATCCGAGGAGAACGGTTCGAGAGCAAAGAGGTTCCCGCTTCTTGCGTCATAGCAGACAAGACTCTCCGCGTCTGCTCTCCAAAAACGAAGTACGGCAGAATGTCGATATGAATGCAAAGCTCAGTCGCGAGCAATCCAGTTATCGTTCAAATAGGAGTCAATCTCGCTTGGCCCCCACTGCGGCGTAGTGGAAGGATGGTTGGGGTAAAACGTACCGGTAGCCATATCCTGCAATTGTTTCAATGTGACACAGCTCGCGAGTGAATTCTGATAGCCAAGGTTGCCTGGAATATTACTGCTTGCATAACCGCTAAGTGTAATCAAATTCAGTTGAGCAACAATAACCCGTTTTTTCCACTTTTCGACTGACGGAGAATTCAACAAATCCCTGATTGGCTTAGTAATATCCGGCACATTTGGGAGCGCAAAATTGGGAATATCAGAGGCTTTGATATCACGGCTGTATTTATTTATCCCCACCTTTGCCTTCAGTTTCGGCCATGGAGAATTTTTTTCCCACCACTCGTCAACACGGTCCCCATCGGCCGGCCGCGTGGAATTACCTGCCCACTGGGCAATACCCCACGTTTCATCAACATACCGCTCCCAACGCTCAGGGTTGGTGGTAATGCTGTTTGCGCCATTCGCACCACCAGGATGCAAAGCTACCGAGCCAACGATCGATACAGGCCTGCAATGCCATGCCAAGACCGGACGGCTGGCAAGCCCCATGGCGATAACCGATCCACCACGCTGGAGCAACTTACGTCGCCCCGCCCCTTGATTTGTAGTCTGAGGGGATTCAACTTCACCCTGAGATTTCGAAGACTTGCAGTTATCCATTGTTCACTCCTAGACGGCCAGCAAATACTACAACGCCGCTTTCACATTACTAAGGAAAAAAATCACGGTCGCACGAACCAGCCCTTACTTGGCATAAAGCAAAAAACACGCCTTCCACAGAGTGAATAGCAATACGCTTAAATTTCAAGCTGATAGCTCAAGTAGAGCACGAGCCTGTGCCCGCCATCCTATTTGTTGTAAAAAATCCCGACACCTTGATGAAGTCGCCTCCAGCCCGTACAACTGGCAGTAAGCGTGATCGAATTCAACGATTTGGTGTGCCCGGAGGGACTCGAACCCCCGACCTGCTGCTTAGAAGGCAGCTGCTCTATCCAGTTGAGCTACGGGCACCTGAGGGTGAATCTAGGAAAATTTTCGTCACTAGGACGCACCAGAATATGGCAGAAGAACTGCTCCACAAACACTTCGCTCCCTACCAGCCAAAAGCCGGCGAGGATTACATGAGTGCGAAGCAACTGACGCATTTCCGCAAGATTCTCGAGACGCTCAAAAAGGAGTTGGGCGAGGATATCGACCGCACGGTTCATACCATGCAGGACGAAGCTACGGTGTTTGCCGACCCGAACGATCGCGCCAGCCAGGAAACCGACATGGCAATCGAGCTGCGTAACCGTGACCGCGAACGCAAGCTGATCAAGAAGATCGATGAGACGCTTGCCAGCATCGAAAGTGGTGATTATGGCTTCTGCAACAAGTGCGGTGTCGAGATCGGCATCAAGCGACTGGAAGCCCGCCCGACGGCAACGCTGTGCATCGATTGCAAGACGCTGGACGAGCTCAAGGAAAAACAGATGGCGAAGTAATTCGCCTTTTTGGCATTGCTACGGTCAACCGGAAAAAATGCCGAAAAACAAAGGGCGCCGCAAGGCGCCCTTTGTGCATTCAGACGAAGCTGAAGTTTATTGCTGCTCTTGGGCCGCTTCGTTGGCAGTCGGCTGGGCAGCCACAGTGCCTTCTTCAGAAGCAGCAGCCTTCATCGACAGCTTGACGCGACCACGGTCGTCGGTTTCGAGAACCTTGACGCGAACGATCTGGCCTTCCTTAACGTAGTCTTCGACCTTGTTGACGCGCTCCTGAGCAATCTGGGAGATGTGCAGCAGACCATCCTTGCCCGGCAGCACGGAAACGATTGCGCCGAAATCAAGGATCTTGAGCACGGTACCTTCGTAGATCTTGCCGATCTCGACTTCAGCCGTGATCGCATCGATACGGGCACGGGCAGCCGCAGCGGCTTCACCACTGCTCGAAGCGATGGTGATCATACCATCGTCCTGGATATCGATCGTGGTACCGGTTTCTTCGGTCAGGGCGCGGATAACTGCACCGCCCTTGCCGATGACGTCACGGATCTTTTCCGGATTGATCTTGAAGGTATACAGACGCGGTGCGTAAGCCGACATTTCTTCACGCGGACCGGCAGCAGCTTCCTGCATCAGGTTCAGGATGTGGATGCGGGCATCCTTGGCTTGAGCCAGTGCAACCTGCATGATTTCCTTGGTGATGCCCTGGATCTTGATGTCCATCTGCAGTGCGGTGATACCGGTCGTCGAACCGGCCACCTTGAAGTCCATGTCGCCGAGGTGATCTTCGTCACCCAGGATGTCGGTCAGCACGGCGAAACGGTTGCCGTCCTTGATCAGACCCATGGCGATACCGGCGACGTGCGCCTTTAGCGGCACACCAGCGTCCAGCAGGGCCAGACAGCCGCCACAAACGGAAGCCATCGAGGACGAACCATTGGATTCGGTAATTTCCGAAACCAGACGCATCGAGTAGGAGAAATCTTCCGGCTTCGGCAGCACGGCGAGCAGCGCGCGCTTGGCCAGACGGCCGTGACCGATTTCGCGACGCTTCGGCGTACCGACACGACCACATTCGCCGGTAGCGTACGGAGGCATGTTGTAGTGCAGCATGAAGCGGTCACGGTATTCACCGGCCAGCGCATCGATGATCTGCTCATCGCGGTTGGTGCCCAGCGTGGCCACAGCCAGCGCCTGGGTTTCGCCACGGGTGAACAGGGCCGAGCCATGGGTGCGCGGCAGGACCCCGGAACGCATGGTGATAGGGCGCACGGTGCGCGTGTCGCGACCATCGATACGCGGGGCACCGCTCAGGATACGGCCACGAACGATCGAGGCTTCGATTTCGTGGAACAGGTTGCCGACGGTATTTTCGTCCGGAGCACCCTCGCCCTGGCACAGGGCAGCAATGGCTTCAGCACGGATAACCTTGACGGCCTGGCTGCGCGTTTGCTTGACGGTGATGTTGTAGGCTTCTTCGAGCTTGGCGGCGACCAGTGCGGACAGGCTGGCAACCAGCGCTTCGTCCTTCGGCGCAGCTTCCCATTCCCATTCCGGCTTGCCGGCTTCTTCGACCAGTTCGTTGATGGCGTTGATCGCCTTCTGCATTTCGGTGTGGCCAAAAACGACCGCGCCGAGCATGACTTCTTCGGACAGCTGGTCGGCTTCGGATTCAACCATCAGCACGGCGGCTTCGGTACCGGCGACGACGAGGTCGAGCTGGCTGCCCTTGAGCTGGCTGAGGGTCGGGCACAGAACGTACTGGCCGTCGATGTAACCGACGCGGGCAGCGCCAATCGGACCGTTGAACGGCACGCCGGAGATGGCCAGGGCAGCGGAAGCACCGATCAGGGCCGGAATATCGGAATCAATTTCCGGATTCAGGGACATCACGGTGGCGATGACCTGGACTTCGTTGTAGAAGCCATCCGGGAACAGCGGACGGATCGGACGATCGATCAGGCGGCAGGTCAGCGTTTCCTTTTCGGAAGGACGGCCTTCGCGCTTGAAGAAACCACCGGGAATACGGCCGGCAGCGTAGGTCTTTTCCTGATAATCAACGGTCAGCGGAAAGAAATCCTGACCTGGTTTGGCATTCTTGGCGGCCACGACGGTGACCAGAACCACGGTTTCTTCCATGGAAACGAGGACGGCGCCGCCAGCCTGGCGGGCAACTTCGCCGGTTTCGATGGTGACCTGATGAGCACCATAGGCGAAGGTTTTTTTCACGACATTAAACATATTTTCCTTTCACTCTCAACACAATAAACAACGATTTATCAACAACTTACAATAGACAACAACAAACAGTAGTGCAAAAAAAGAAAAAAGCGGCCGGGATCAATCCGGGCCGCTCTTTCGTGGCTTCGATCTGGCTTACTTGCGCAGACCGAGGCGGGTAATCAGGGTGCGGTAACAGCAGACCACGACGGGAGTGGTGATCCTTCTTGTGTTCCTTGAAGTGCGGGGTCAGATCGTTGATGCGGGCGGTCAGCAGGGCAATCTGGACTTCCGGAGAACCGGTGTCGCCCTTGGCGCGCTGGAAATCGGCGACGACGCCGGCTTTGACTTCAGTAGTGAATGCCATTTCAAACTCTCTTTCATGAAAACGACGCCGCCCCGGTTTGATAGAGCCAGCGCCAGTGGATAAAATTTTTCCGTTGGCGACGGAAAGCGTCGGATTATATCAGCTAATCAGCGAGTTGAACCAGTCGTTTTGGCCACAGGCGATTGCCCTGCCCCGGCTCGCCAATACCTATCAGGCGCGCGTTTTCATAGACGCGAATCTTGCCGCTCAGGCCGGCCGGCAAATCAACCGGATTGCCATGACTGAAACGCTGCGCCGCCTCACCTTCGACGTTAAGAATTGGCAAGGTGTGCAACAGCGCATCAACCGGCTTGAGGCGCCCCATGCGCCCTGCTTCGTCGAGCCCTTCAAGCTCAATCAGGGTAACGGCACCTTCCAGACCGAGGTCGCCAACGCGAGTTCGGCGCAGGGCGGCCAGGTGCGCACCACAACCAAGTGCCGCACCGATGTCGGCCGCCAGGACACGGATGTAGGTGCCCTTGCTGCAGGACACGCGCAGCGTCAGGGAGTCACCCGCAAAGTCGAGCAGTTCGATGGCGTGAATAGTGACCGCCCTCGCCTCGCGCTCGACCTCGATACCCTTGCGGGCCAGTTCGTAGAGCGGACGTCCGTCGCGCTTCAGCGCCGAGTGCATGGGCGGAATCTGCTGAATATCGCCGGTGAATTGCGGCAGCAATTTCAAAATTGCCGCTTTTTCCGTGTTGACCGTAGCAGTCGCCGTCACCCTGCCCTCAGCGTCGCCAGAATCGGTTGTCACGCCCAGTTTGAGGACTGCCTCGTAGGTTTTATCGGCATCGAGCAAGTCGGCCGAAAACTTGGTCGCCTCGCCAAAACACAGCGGCAACAAGCCAGTGGCCAGAGGGTCCAGCGTACCCGTATGGCCGCCCTTGGCCGCCGAGAACAGACGGCGCGCCTTTTGCAGCGCGTCGTTCGAGGTAAATCCGATGGGTTTGTCGAGCAACAGCACACCATCGACCTGTTTCCAGGTCTTCTTTACTTGCATGGGGTACTTAGTCTTCCGGCGTCTGATCGCTCAGCGCGTTGGCCTGATTGATCAACAAGGTCATGCTGGCGCCGTGCTCGATGGAGTTGTCGTAAACAAAATGCAACTCGGGCAAGGTGTGAATATGGATACGACGCCCCAGTTCGCGCCGCAGGAAACCGGACGCCCGCTTCAGGCCGCGCTCGATCTCTTCCAGATGTTCCGAATTGAGCGTGGCGTAGAACACCTTGGCATGGGCGTAATCCGGCGTCAGCTCGACAGCCGTCAGGCTGATCATGCCGACGCGCGGATCTTTCAATTCGGTCCGAATCAGATCGGCAAGGTCGCGGCGTACCTGCTCCGCGACCCGGTCACTACGCTGAAATCCTTTTTTCTTCATTACAGCGAGCGTGCCACTTCCTGAATTTCGTAGGCTTCTAGCTGGTCGCCCACCTGGATGTCGTTATTGCCGCGCAGCGACAGACCGCATTCGAAGTTGGAACGCACTTCCTTGACGTCATCCTTGAAACGCTTGAGCGAGTCGAGTTCGCCGTCCCACTGAACCACGTTGTTGCGCAGCAGGCGGACACGGGAATTGCGCTTGACGAAACCTTCCAGCACGTAACAGCCGGCGATGGCGCCAACCTTGGAAACGTTGAAGACCTGGCGGATTTCGACCATGCCGGTAATCTGTTCGCGCTTCTCCGGCGACAGCATGCCGGACAGCGCAGCCTTGACCTCGTCAACAGCGTCGTAAATCACGTTGTAGTAACGGATATCGACGCCGAAAGTTTCGGCCAGCTTGCGCGAACCGGCATCGGCCCGGATGTTGAAGCCGATAATGACCGCGCCGGAAGCCTGGGCCAGATTGACGTCGGATTCGCTAATCGCGCCAACGGCACCGTGGATGATCTGAACGCGGACTTCCTCGTTCGACAGCTTGGCCAGTGTCTGGACCAGCGCTTCCTGCGAACCCTGCACGTCGGCCTTGACGATCAGCGGCAGGGTCTTGACCTCTCCCTCTTCCATCTGCTGGAACATGTTCTCGAGCTTGGCGGCCTGTTGCTTGGCCAGCTTGACGTCGCGGAACTTGCCCTGACGGAACAAGGCGATTTCACGCGCCTTCTTCTCGTCGGTCAGCACGATGGCTTCTTCACCAGCGGCCGGCACATCGGACAGGCCGAGAATTTCGACCGGGATGGACGGGCCAGCTTCGTTGATCGGCTTGCCGTTCTCGTCAAGCATGGCGCGGACACGACCGAAGACCTGACCGGCCAGCACGACATCGCCGCGCTTCAAGGTGCCGGACTGAACCAGCATCGTCGCCACCGCACCACGCCCCTTGTCGAGACGGGCTTCGATGATCAGACCCTTGGCCGGCGCATTTTTCTGCGCCGTCAGTTCAAGCACTTCAGCCTGCAGCAGGACCTGTTCGAGCAACTCGTCGATGCCGGTACCCTTCTTGGCCGACACCGGGCAGAACGGCGAATCGCCGCCGTACTCTTCCGGAATGACGCCTTCGGCGACCAGTTCCTGCTTGACGCGATCCGGGTTGGAATCGGGCTTGTCGATCTTGTTGACCGCAACCACCAGCGGCACGCCGGCTGCCTTGGCATGGTGGATCGCTTCCTTGGTCTGCGGCATGACGCCGTCGTCGGCCGCGACGACCAGGATGACGATGTCGGTCGCCTTGGCACCGCGGGCACGCATGGCCGTAAAGGCTTCGTGACCCGGGGTATCGAGGAAGGTGATCATGCCACGGTCAGTTTCGACGTGGTAGGCACCGATGTGCTGGGTAATACCGCCGGCTTCGCCAGCCGCCACCTTGGCACGACGGATGTAGTCGAGCAGCGAGGTCTTGCCGTGGTCGACGTGACCCATGACGGTAACGACCGGAGCACGCGGCTCAAGCGGAACATCCTTGTGATCAGCAGACTCTTCAAGGAAGGCATCCGGATCGTCCAGCTTGGCGGCAAACGCCTTGTGGCCCATTTCCTCGACGACAATCATCGCCGTTTCCTGGTCCAGCACCTGGTTGATGGTGACCATCGAACCCATTTTCATCATGACCTTGATGATCTCGATGGCCTTGATGGCCATCTTGTGCGCCAGATCGGTGACGGAAATGGTTTCGGGAATATGCACTTCGCGAATGACCTGCTCGGTCGGCGCCTGGAAGCTGCCCTGACCGTCATCACCCTTGTGCGACTTCTTGTGGCCGTGACGGTTGTCCTTCCAGCCGGTACCGCCATCCGAGCCGCGCGTCTTGAGGCCGCCCTTTTTCTTGCCGTCGTCGGCCACGCGCCCCTTGTCGCCCTTCTTGCCCGGCGCATCCGGCTTCTTGTGCAAGGTTCCCTTGTCGGCAGCCGGTGCGGCACCTTCGCCGGCCTTGGCTGCGGCAGCAGCGGTTTGCTTGGCCTGCTCGGCAACCTTGGCGGCGGCAGCAGCAACTTCTGCTTGCTGACGCATGCGAACCAGCTCGGCTTCACGCGCCTGCTTCTCGCGCAACTCGCGCTCCTGGATTTCACGCAACGTCGTATAGCGACGGTTCTCCTGCTCGCGAGCCTTCAGTTCCTTCTCGCCGATGATTGCAGCGCGGTCGAGAACGACCGGTGCCGGCTTGGCAATCTCGGGTTCAACTTCCGGCTCGACAGGTGCTTCAACCGGCGCCTCAACGACAGGCTCGGGCACAACCTCAACAACAGGCTCGGGAATCGGCTCCGGCTCTGGCTCCGGTTCCGGTGCCAATTCAACGACAGGAACTTCCGGCTCGACCTCAAGCGCGTCAAGTTCTGCTTCCGGCGCGTGCTCGCCGATATCGCGCTTGATCAGAACACGCTTCTTGCGCACCTCGACCTGAACGGTACGGGCGCGACCATGTGAATCGGTGGCCTTGATTTCCGAGGTGGACTTGCGCGTCAGGGTGATCTTCGTCTTCGATTCGTCGCCATGGGCGCGGCGCAGATAATCGAGAAGGCGAGCCTTGTCCTGATCGGTCAGGGCATCGTTGGCACCCTCCTTGCCCACGCCTGCCTTGCTCAATTGCTCGAGCAGGGCCGACACCGGCATTTTGAGTTCAACGGCAAATTGTGAG
>PHCH01000039.1 GCA_002840785.1 Betaproteobacteria bacterium HGW-Betaproteobacteria-4
ACGATGCCGGAAGCGGTGGTGCGCTCGGCTTCAACGCGCTTGACGATCACACGGTCGTGCAAAGGACGGATATTCATAAATCTGACTCCTGAAATTGAATTGCAACACTCGGAAAATTGGCCGACCACGCCGGAGCGCGGGTTCGGGACCGGAGCGGGCGGACTTGTTAGCACTCATCCCCGGTGAGTGCTAATAATAGGGGCGGGACACCGGTATTTCAAGGGGGACGATGACAGGCATGGTCCGTGGAAATACAGCGGACGACAAAAAAATAGAGGGGACGACACAAAAAATCCCCTTCAAAACCCGCCGCAATACGCATTTAATCAAAATAAATCAATTGGTTAAAAAACTCGCGTCAAAGCATAGTCTTGGAGACAATCAAATTGAGTCGACCCAATAAATGTATTTCATTTGTCCCCACGCAACTCCCGGATCAGACACTTTATTCTTGGGTAACCATGTTTCATAGGCTGTCCGGTAACGCCTCTAACGACCTTACTAGGGTGCAGTTATTTGGTTCTGAGAAGGCTGGGCGCCACTTCCACATACCGTCTCACCTTGCCACATTTTGCGCTCGTACTCATCTTGTACTGGGCGCGCCAGAACAGCTTATAGCCAAAACAACCGTTATTCCTTTCTTCACACGATTCCGGCCAACAACTGTCATTCGCGACACATTGGCCATGCTCAAGGGAGAAAACGCAGCTGGCGTGCCACAAATGCTCAGCATGGGAAAAATTGGACCTTGTCAGCCGCTAGCTTGCCGATATTGTTTAGAGTGCGCACACGAAGAAATGCTGGAACTCAATTTTTCGTACTGGCATCGCGCACATCAACTCCCAGGTGCGCTGGTCTGTCACAAACACGCTACGCCATTAATAATCTCTCCGCTGCAAATCGGCCATCGATTCTTAACTCGGTTCATTGAGCCTGAACTGGGGTTGATTTCAATATCCCCCGAGCGATGCTCAAACGAAATAAAGGCTACGCGTGCGACACTTCTTCGCCTTGCCATCCTTGCCAAGGATATCGCCGACTGCGCGTTTGCTGACGGCTACGACCAACCTCGACTGAGGCGTACTTTCAAAAAAGCGCTGAATATGAAATTTTCGGTTGGCCGCACGGGGGGGCATGACCCGCTAAAACTTTCTTCCGCCTATAGCGATCACTTCCATGACGTGCAAACAGTTCCTGAAATACAGGTCATCTTTAACCAACGAGGTGTGCATGCTCTCTGGTGCCTATTGGAATCAATTGAGTGCCGAGCCCACCCATTGGAATGGATGTTGATAATAGATTGGCTTTTCGGTAGCTGGGATGCCTTCAGGATTTGCTTTCTGGGTACCGAATACAACTAACGGCATACTTCGTCTGGAATCCTTAGCCATACGCTTCAGATCTAAACAGGAAACGAACAGCGATTGCGTGACGTTCTGTTTTCTATACATTTAAACTGCACTTGGTATATATTTACAACACAACATGCAGTAACCTCCAAGCATCTAACCACTATATATAGTGGTTAGACTCCTTGATCGAAAAAATCGCGTTATTAGAGCGGACTTCGAAAGGTGATGCCAATCGCCTAGATCGGAATCAGAACTACTTGAACTCAAAACTACATCTTTTCCCATTCTCATTGCCGGACGAGATTCACGCGTCGCAAGTCGGCCGATATCACCGTGACAGCGGAAACATATCAACACGCCATACCTATATCGATCTATATGGTACGGCTCCATTCCGACTCTCCCAGTGGATACCGAGCAACATTGAGATATTTGCTGAAAAGATGCTCGGGCCGGAAATAGAAAATGTTAGGGGCCTGCTTCTTCAGAACACCTTGTATCCCTTGTTTACGACATTTGGTCACGCCACACTCTCCTTAACTTCCGATGCAGCACCCATTCGCGATCAAATCATCACCATGCCAAAGCGAATTATTGGGGAAAGCGGAGAAACACATCTTTGTGTTCAATGCCTTAGGGAAGACATCAATGATCATGAAACTGCGTTTATTCATCTGTCACACCAGATCCCCGGCGTGACGGTTTGCTGGAAGCATGGAACACGCCTTGTAAGTTCATGCCCATTCTGTGGCTGCCCTTTTGAACCACGAGCAGATCTTGTATTGGCCCCTTGGGAACCATGTGCAGCATGCAATCACTATTTGCTAGATGCAGCATTTTATAGCCCGCCAACAAGGGCCACTGAGCAGGAATGGGAGTTCGCTACATTTGCGTACGACCTACTACAGGGAGCAAATAAGCCGCTTGATGTAAATACGCTCACGCAGATGTATGCCATTAAAATTGGCGAAAAACATCTCTCTAGAGGTACAACAATCGACAGAGCAGCTCTATTTGCCGCGCTAGAGGAACATTTCAGTAGCGAATTCCTGAATGAAGTTGATTCAGCGTATCGAACCGGGAGAAGTCAGAACTGGCTGCGATGTTGTTCCAAGAGTGGCTTTTTTGATGCCCCGATCTCCCGACATCTACTTTTGGCAAGTTTTCTATTTGGAAGCAGCCACGAGTTTATGAAAGCAGCGGATTACGTGTTGGAGCATCCTCGCGTCCCCTCCAATGGTGAGAGTGCCGATCCCGTTACGTTTTCTCAAGAGTCCTATGCAACGAAAAAGCAAACCGAAGCGACAGATGTCTATCGCCATCAAGATCAGCAGGTTGCGGATTCACCACCAAAGCAAAAAATTGCTGCCTTCATCAGAGAAAACCCGCGAGCCGAGACGGCCGAACTCTGGAAACGATTTCACGGCGCGATGAAGCAACTGCATAAACCAGGGGCTGACGGTGCTGCTTGGTTGGCAGCGCTACAGGAGGCTGCATCGCCAGGAGAGGCTGAAAAAACAAACCAGTCAGATGTCGTTTCCGGCGACGATCTTTCTTGGGCGCAAAAATTTGCTACAGCTGCGCTTGCGTTTTACTCATCGTCAGGAATACCGGTCAAAGTTTCCCGGACAAGACTCATGAGAAAAGCTGGCTGGACTCTCCAGAATTTGCCGAATTCGGACCAATTTCCATTAGCCAGAAAGCAACTTGAATCTCTAAGTGAGTCCAACTGGCACTATTACGCAAGACGGATTCTCTGGGCAAAATTAACGGTCGGGACAAGAGCCACATCGGCATCGAGCGTGATCATTCCATCTGGAATAGAGCATCACCGAGGACTGGTGCTTTATAAATTCTTCTCAGCGGTTCCAAATCACCGGAAATTACGAGACGGAACCATATCCGAAATATTGAGTGAACATAACGTCGAAAAGGATTGGGAAGGTCCCACACCTGCCCAAGAGTTTTACACTCCTGGGCGTAATTACGTGCGTAGGCAAGTTGTAGAAATAACTCCTCTTACTCAACCATTTGCGCGCTGAGATTGCAGCATCTTCTCGATTCCCTACGGCCACCCCGATAGACAGGAAATCGACCTCGGACCAATTTCGTATGTAGCTTTCGTTGTCGCCCGTAATGAGGCCAATCCTTGTGTCCACGTATCCCTGGCATGAGATCGTTGCAAAGATCACATACCAGCGCTTCGCTGATACCTAGTATTGCCGCCAAATGAACTATCGGAATTGGCCGTGCTAACACCACCAAAGCAGCACAAAACCGTTCAAATTCGAAGGTGTTACCGCTCCTCCGCAAAGCCTCCTTCACCCTTGCACCAAATATTAGCTGCAGGTCTTTGCCGCTCGGTTTTAGGTAGGTCAGCGCATTTTCCGGACAACCTGCTGCATATTCGAACGCATAGCTGATTACCCTTGGGTTGCCAGGGCATCAGTTATGGCTTTTCAAAGTTGGATTAGCGATACCGAGAATATACCGTCTAGGTAATGAATCGCTCCGGCTGTTCTAGAGATGCTTCATCTTGATTGCTTGGTGGTGCCGCTAGTGTGTCTACGAGCACAGAAACTGGAAATTTATAGAGCGACATCGCATGCATAGATTACTAAAACGCCCATGGCACTAAATCCGGGGGCACCTCACGGTTCGCTTTCACGCCAGAAAGCTGCCATCAACTTTTTGCCCAGGATGCCAACGGCAGCTTTGCGGCAACACAGCCCGACCGTCACTCTCGGCCAATACCGGACATTATGGATTTCGGCCAATAGCGGACGTCGCCGCGAGCTTTCTTGCGTCCACATTATTTGAGTTGTTATACGGACGCATCCGGGCCAACTTCCTAGTTGGACAAGGGATTTTATATGCATAATGGGTGCGTGTACATCAATTCATTGACGGACCCAGTACGTCCGTTTGATCACTGTTAGGTTTTTTCATGAGCAAGCTGCTCTATCACGGCGTGAACAAAACTATGGACGCCAAGAACCAAGGCGAAATCCGCCCCAAAGGTTCTACCTCCAAGGTGGCGCCTATGCGCGACGGAAAGATTAAAAGAGACGGAAAGTTTGCCCGTGAATATTCCGAGGCAAATGCCGCCAGAGCCCAGCAAATTGACGGCAGCCCTTATGACCCCCGCGCCATATCAACGTCTACTTCTGAGGCTATTGCCAAGCATTTTGCAACCACTGGAAATACCGAAGATGGATTCATATATGTGATCGATGCCGAGCGACTTGAAGCAGAAGGAATTCACGCTTTTGAGTTCGCTGACCCTGAGCACCCACATGAGCAAGAGGTAACTTTGGTTCTGCAATCCCACAGTTGCATTCCGTCACCGCTGATTGTCAAAAAGTACGAAGTAAAAAGTGATTGGTATTCTCAGGAGGCTAACTAACATCATGAATAAAAATTGGGAAGAAGACTTCGACTCTAACGATTATGACGACTACAAGATGGCATGGTGCGAGAGGGAAAGGCTGAGACAGGAGAATTCCATTAACGGATGGATATATATCGGCCTTGATACTCGCTTTAACAATATGGCAAAAATTGGACTCACGACAGGACAACTAGGCACAAGAGCAAGTGGGAGCCAAAACCCTTTTTATGTTTTGCTTTGTGCCTTCAAAATTAAAGAAGGAGTAGCGCCTGAAAAAGTAGCCGAAATTGAAGGTGCCGTTATTAATTTACTGAGTCAACGTTACGAACGCATATCCCCTGCCGCTCAAGGGACGTAGTAAATCTTTGAGAGCAAATTCTGGATGACGGGCAGACTGAGCTCGCACTTACGCTCCAGAAGGAACCGAAGGAATCCTACAGAATTTCACTATCTTCCCCGACTTATACCCAGGCTACAATGGACTGAGCCTAGCGGAAGTCGTGGGAAAGGTTCTCGGCTGCGCTGACTCGGCTTTCTGTCATTTGGTGGCCAGTCACCTCGTGATTCCACCGGGGCAGGAGTTCAGTGACGAGGGGTTCTTTAGCGAAGGCCTGGAGTACCAAGAGCATCGGTCAGAATTTGATTCTGCTGAAGACGAACGGGATTATGTGGTCGGCCAGTGGAATCTAGTTGCACTCAATTTGACGCATCGCCAACGGTTCTTCAACAGAGAGGCCGAGAATTTCTTCGTCGCGCTATTCGAAGAAGCCATAAACGCTCGCGAGAACACCCTCTTCTATGGTCAACGGTCACCGACCGTCGTCCAGCTAAAGGCAGGGCTAACAATCTTCAGGGCGCGACGCGTCAGTGATCGCAAAGAGAGAGAGGCGATTCTGGCAGTACCTGCGAAGGAACTCGGAGCGCCCCCAAAAGAAGTAGCGACCCACAATCGCATGAACTCAACGGGCGTCCCTTTATTTTACGCAGCGAGCGATGAGGCAACGTCTATCGCCGAAGTACGCCCTTCCATCGGAGATGAAGTCGTTGTAGGGCAATTTGCGACCACCAGGGAACTACGCCTCTTCGACTTTAGAGGCCTGGATAGGCCCCGCTCGCACTCAAAGATCAGCTATTTTTGGAGTGACTACACGGCACGAATGCGAAGTAGGCAACTGCTGGCGCACCTACACAACCTAATCTCTGAGCCTGTAGACCGACATGGGCATGGGTACGTTGTTACACAGGCGATGGCGGAATTCTTGCACTACAAGTACCCTGAGCCGTTCGATGGGATTGTCTTTAGATCCGTCCAGGCTGCTGGCGCCAATTACGTAATTTTCAACGCCCCAGCCGCTACACATGAGATGCAGGCGCCGGACTGGCAACCAGAATTTCCCGTCAAGCACGTTGGCAGGCCACGCACTCACAAGGTGACTGGGATTGAATATAAGCACAATGGCATAAAGCCCTAGCGCAAGACGTTCTGAGCGACTGCTATCTGACACATTGGGGACCTAAACGGCCAAGCGCATTAACGTCGGAAAAGGCCGACGATCTGTCTTTCATCAGACGACATCTGTTGCAGCTGTAATTTGTTTCTAGCCGTTTAATTCTTGATTGGGCGAACGGTAGCAATGGCGGCAATCCTAGGCATTCGGCCCAGTCATGCCGAACTCGGCACAGAAGGCTAGAATTGGTCCATGAACAAGATACTCGCCGCCATTGCCTTCGCCGCCGACAAACACCGCAACCAACGTCGCAAGGATGCGGCGGCCTCGCCCTACATCAACCATCCCATCGCCTTGGCCAATGTCCTGGCCAACGAAGCGGGGATTGACGATGAACGGGTGCTGATTGCTGCCATTCTGCACGACACTGTTGAGGACACCGAGACCACGCCACAAGAACTGGTCCGACATTTTGGTCAGGAAATTGCCGATATCGTTCTCGAAGTCACCGACGACAAGGCTCTGCCCAAGGCCGAAAGAAAGCAGCAACAGATAGATCACGCCCCGACCATCAGTCGACGAGCCAAACTGGTCAAGTTGGCCGACAAGATCTGCAATCTACGCGACATCGCAAGCTCACCTCCGACAGGCTGGTCGTTGCGCCGCAAACAGGACTACTTCGATTGGGCCAAGGCGGTGATCGATGCATTGCGTGGCGTCCATCCTTCACTTGAATACCTGTTCGACGCCGCCTACAAGGCCCGTCCGACCAAGACACTCGAAGGCTGACTATGCAAATTGCCATCGAATCGGTCATTCAGCTCCTGCACGAAACCAGCCATGGCGTACTGAGTACCCATTCAACCCAATTGCCGGGCTATCCTTATGGCACCGCCGTGCCCCTGATTCTCGACCAGGAGCACCGCCCCATATTGTTGATCAGCGCACTGGCCGAGCACACGCGCAATCTGATGTCCGATACCCGGGCCAGCCTGGCAGTCGTTGGAAGCGGCCAGCGCAATGTCCAGGATGCGGCACGAGTCACCTTGGTTGGGCGCTTCGAACCCTTTGTTCCCGGCCAGCAATTGGTCGACCGCTATCTGCGTTACCAGCCGGCCGCAGCACAATACCTTCAACTCGATTTCAGTTTCTTCCGTCTGGGCATTGAACGCGCTCGCTACATCGGCGGGGTAGGCAAAATGGGATGGGTTGAACAAGTCAGCTGGCATAAGCTGGACCTTCTCACGCCTGATGAGGAAATGGCATTGTTGGCGATGGCCAAGGAATTGCCCCAAGGCATTCGCCTCCTGGGCATCGATGCCTACGGGGTGGACTATGAAGCCGGCGACCAGCAACTCAGAAATACCTTTGCCAGTCCGCAGCGCTACCCGGACCTTGCCAAGGCCCTACCCAATATATTGTCGGGCATCGTGGCGCAACGGGATTGATCCAAGAAGTCAGACAGAGAACGACGATGCGTAAACATGGGATAGAACTGCGATTCTCGGCCAAGGGAGCGACCGTCGAGGGGATTGAACGTGCCGAGGCGGCGGGATGGGCGGTATTCGAAGAAGCCGGAGTCAATCCATGGGCGGCCGCTACAGCGGCGTTCAAGCTGGAAGGTGAATTGGAGTTTGGCTTGGATCCGGTGACTGAAGATGAGCTGAAACTGGCGAAATTGTGGCACAGCGCCGAATATCAAGCAGGATTGGCCTATTTCGGCGCGGAAGAGTCTGACATCACCCCTTGGCATGCTTATGACCTCGAATTGGTACGCTAGTCGGCAATGGCCGCTCTGCAAATTGACGGGCTGAAACGTGCCGAGGACTAAATCGCTTTCGCGGTATGCGGCTTCGTATCAGTATGGGTGCCAGCCGAAACACTCGCCACCCCACCCCAATCCATCGTATATCGCGGCGACAAATTTCCTCGCCGCATATGCCATGACTTGCTCACGCCGTCCGCTGCCAGCCTGAGTGCGCCTCGACCATACCGCCCATTGATGGCATCAAGTGTCGCCATCAATATGTCGTTCCGACTAACTCCCTCGCCCGCCGGCACAAACAAAGAAAGCTGCTGATTGATCCGCGGCACAATCTCCAGCAAGGTGATTCCCGCCTTGTGATAACCAAAGCCAGGCCGATACATCCGCCGCAAGACCCTCAGTGCCCACTGGGTTAGCAAGCGCGTAGAGCCGCTTCACGAGACGCTGGCCATCAACAAAGGCGATGACGATCTGTCCATGGCGGGGACGAATACTTTTGTCGACGACGAGCATATCGCCATCGAAGATCTCGGCGCCTTGCATGGAGTCTCCTTCCACCGAGAAGAAGAAAGTCGAGACCGGATTGCGAACCAGGTACTCATTGATGTCGAGCCGCTTATCCGCATAGTCGGCGGCCGGACTCGGAAAGCCAGCCGACACCCGAACCTCGTCAATAGGCAATGGCAGGCGTGGCGCGCCTAGTAGTGGAATGAAGACCCCTGGCAGGTCGGCCAGCGGAAGTGGCAGCTCAGGCATGGGCGAGCATCTCTTCCGGGAAATGCTCAGCCAGGGTGTGGTGGGCCGTTTCGCGCTCCGAAACCAGTACGGAAGTCCCTGGCACTCATGTTTGACAACAACTCCACCTCGGAACCTGCTAATTGCGTATAAGCGGTAACGGGAGGCCGACGCGCCCTTCGCCGCTGATAAATGCAGCCCTCTGTTCTCATACCAATTCAACGCTGGCACCTAGGAGGTGATCACTCATTTGAGCGTGCGCCAAAAGCTACAGTCGAAAAGGAGACTCTTGTCTTCAACTATCAACCCTTATGGCATAGAGAAATTAATCAGCAAAGCATTGAAAATACAGCTTGGCTTGTCGTCCTGTATATTTTCACGCGCCAAGGCAGCGTAAAAACCCGCGAACCGGCCACGCAAGCCATTGAAATCAATCAACAATCAAAGCCGCCCGGTCACCACCGGAGACGCCGGCTAAAATACCCGCCTGCCCCTTTCCCCGGCTTTTTCCCGATGATTGCCAAATGTCTCGCCGCCTTCGCCGGCTCCATTTTCTGCCTAGCGGCCCTTGCCGACGGGCTGCCGCCGACCGTGCTCCAGGCCTTGAAAGCCGCGCAGATTCCGGCCGCCAGCGTTGCCGTTGTCGTCCACCCGGTCGATGCCGGGGCGCCGCTGGTCGCCCACAACGCCGCCCGGCCGATGAACCCGGCTTCGGTCATGAAGCTGGTCACCACTTACGCCGCGCTCGACCTGCTCGGCCCGGCCTATACGTGGAAAACGACGGTGTGGACCGAGAATCCCGCGGTCGACGGGAATTTGAGCGGAAATCTGTACCTTCGGGGCAGCGGCGACCCGCGCTTCGCCATCGAGCATTTAACGGCGCTGCTGCGCCAGATCCAGGCCCGCGGCATCCGCCGGATCGACGGCGACATCGTCGTCGACCGCAGCGTTTTCAACGTTTCAGACATCGATCCCGGCGCCTTCGACGACAAGCCGATGCGCCCCTACAACGTCGGGCCGGACGGCTTTCTGCTCAATTTCCGCGCCCTGCGCTTCACGCTGCAACCGGACAACGGCCGGCCGCGCCTGTTCATGGAAACGCCGAGCGAGGGCCTGCGCATCGACAACCAGCTGCGCACCGGCAACGGCGACTGCGGCAGCAACTGGAAAGATCTGATCAAGGTTCGGTTGATTCCTGAAAACAACGGCAACCGGCTGGAATTTTCCGGCAACTACGCGGCGCGCTGCGGCGAAAAGCCGCTGAGCCTGGCGCCGCTGCCGGCCGAAGCCCAGACCAGCGGGCTGATCCGCGCCTTGTGGAAGGAGCTCGGCGGCAGCCTGAACGGCGAGGTCCGCGCCGGCAGCCTGCCGCCCGGCGCCCAACTGCTCACCCAGCACGAATCGGCGCCGCTGGCCGACGCCGTGCGCGACATCAACAAGTTCAGCAACAACGTCATGGCCCGCCAGGTCTTCCTGACCATCGGCAACGACTCCGCGCCGGCCACCGCCGAGCGCGCCCGGCAGCGCATCGCCGACTGGCTGACGGCGCGCAATCTGCGTTTCAGCGAACTCGTCCTCGACAACGGTTCCGGCCTGTCGCGCCTCGAGCGGATCAGTGCCGACAGCCTCAACCGCCTGCTGCTCGATGGCTGGAGAAGCCCGGTCATGCCGGAATTTGTCTCCAGCCTGCCGATTGTCGGCATCGACGGCACGATGAAGAAGCGCCTCAACGGCTCGGCAGCCACCGGCCGCGCCCACATCAAGACCGGCACGCTGGACGGCGTCAAGACCGCCGCCGGCTATGCGCTCGACGCCCTCGGTCAGCGCCATGCCGTCACCTTCCTGATCAACCACCCGCGCGCCCAGGCCGGCAGCGCGGCCATCGACGCCCTGCTCGTCTGGGTCGCCCAGCGGCGCGTCGGCGAGAAAATGCCGCTCCTTGAAAATGAGTGAGCACCCACCTTTTCCGGGCGAGCCGCTGGCCGAGGCTGGCCTCAACCGGCAATTCGTCTTCGATCTGGATGGGCTACCCGAAGAGACGCGAAAAACCTTGGGCGACACCACCGGCTTCCGCCAGCTCATCCTGCTCGGCCATGGCGGCCGACGGCTTTGGGAACGCGTGCAAGCAGCCGGCATGGCCAGCGAACATCCGATCGACGACTACACCGTGCGCACCGTTGAGGCCTGGCTAGCCGAACGTCTACCCGGCCGGGCCTACCGCATCCTTTATCCGGGCCAGCAGCGGGTCGGTCTGCAGGCGCTCGGCAAGCTGGCCGGCTGGCACCACACTTCGCCCTTCATGATCGGCATCGACGCCGAGTGGGGTAGCTGGTACGCCTACCGGGCGGCCGTGCTGATCGATTTTCAATTTTCGGCGTTTTTTCCGGTTGACCGTGGGAACCCGTGCCTCGACTGCCGGTCGACGCCTTGCATCACGGCCTGCCCGGCCGACGCGCTGGCCGGCCGCCAGTTCAACCTGCAAGCCTGCAGCGGCTACCGCCTGCAGACCGAATCACCTTGCGCCGAAGGCTGCCTGGCCCGCCAGGCCTGCCCGGTCGGCGCCGAACATCGCTACGAGGCGACCCAGATCGCCCACAGCTACCGCCGGTCGCTAGCCATGCTCCGGCAATACCTCGACAAACCCTGACCACCCCACTGGAAAACACCATGCGCTCGACACTTCTCTTTCTGCACCTGACCGGCGTCATCGTCTGGATCGGCGGCATGTTCTTCGCCCACTTCTGCTTGCGTCCGGTGGCTGCCGAACAGCTCCCGCCCCCGCAGCGCCTGCCGCTGCTGGCCGGCGTGCTCGGCCGCTTCTTCCGGATCGTCGCTGTCGCCATCGCCCTGATCCTGCTCTCCGGCCTCGCGCGCATGCTCCACGTCGGTTTTGCCAACGCGCCGCTGCACTGGCACGTCATGCTGAGCAGCGGCCTGGTCATGACCATCATCTTCGTCGACATCGCGCTACGCCACTTGGTCAGACTGCAGGCCGGCGTCGCGGCGCAGGACTGGCCGGCCGCCGGGGCGGCAATGAACGCCATCCGTCAGCGGGTCGCCCTCAATCTGGGCTTGGGCGTGGCGACGGTCGCCATCGCCTGTTTCGGCGTCGGCTTCTGAGCCTTGGTGTAGAGCTGCACGCTGCCTGGAACTTAAGTCGGCTACAGGAAAACGTCCTCCCTCCCCTTCAAGGGGAGGGTTGGGGTGGGGATGGGGTCTCCCCGGGGGGAGGAGCCGCTCGCAACGCCCATTTGCTTGCTCAAGACAAGTTCTGCCAAGAGCAAAACACCACATTAATTCTCGACTGGCTTGACGCCGAACAGCGCAATCCAGCCGCGCGCGACGCGATAGGCCACCCACAGGCCGAGGATGGCGATCAATATCCAGGCGAGCGGAATGCCGATGATGGTGATGACGAGCAGGCCGTAGAAAAACAGCCCGAGCAAGGTGAACCAGAAAGTGCGGATCTGCCAGAGAAAATGGCTTTCCAGCCAGGTTCCCTTGACGTCGCTGCGCTTGAGGTAATTGAGAAACACCGCACACAGCGACGGCAGGCCGAAGACGAAGCCGCCGGCCACGGTGGCCGCCGAGGTGATGCCGATAAACACGGCGATGGCGTGCAGGCCGTAGATGAAATGGGTGAGCTGGACCAGCGACGGGCGAACGCCGTGCAGATCGGGCTGGAGTACAGGTTCCTGCATGGTTCAGACCTCCGGAAGGATTTTCTGCATGAGCAGCGCGTTGCCGGCTGCCGGGTCGAGGACATACGGCGCGTAGCCGGCCTGTTGGTAGGAGGCCATCGCCCGCGTGTTGTTGGACAGCACTTCGAGCGTCAGCTTGCAGCAGCCGAGCTGGCGGGCGCGCTCTTCGGCCCAGGCGAGCAGGGCCTGACCGATGCCGCGGCCACGCAGACCGTTGAGCACGACGATGTCGTGCACATTGAGTAGCGGCAGCGCGGCGAAGGTGGAAAAACCGGCGAAGCAGTCGATCAGGCCGACCGCCTTGCCGTCGAGCCAGGCCAACGCACCGTGGAAGCCGGGCACCTCGCGCATGGTACGGACGAGATTGAGCTTGGCGTAGTCGGACAGGCCATCACCGCCGCCCATCGGATCCTGCGCGTAATGGTCGAGCAGGCCGAGCCAGATTTCAGCCTGGGCCAGGTCGTTCAGGTCAAGCGGGAGGACCGTGACACTCACAGCCCAAGATCCTGCCACATGGCGTCGACCTTCTTCTTCACGCCGTCGTCCATGACAATCGGCCGCCCCCATTCGCGCGTCGTCTCGCCCGGCCACTTGTTGGTCGCGTCGAGCCCCATCTTGGAACCGAGGCCGGCCACCGGCGAGGCAAAGTCGAGGTAATCGATCGGCGTGTTGTCGACCAGCGTCGTGTCGCGCGTTGCATCCATGCGCGTCGTCATCGCCCAGACCACTTCCTTCCAGTCGCGGATGTCGATGTCGTCGTCCACCACGATGATCGTCTTGGTGTACATGAACTGGCGCAGGAAGCTCCAGATGCCGAACATGATGCGCTTGGCGTGGCCGGGGTAGGCTTTCTTGATGCTGACGATGGCCATGCGGTACGAGCAGCCTTCCGGTGGCAGGTAGAAATCGACGATCTCCGGATACTGCTTCTGCAACAGCGGCACGAAGACCTCGTTGAGTGCGACGCCGAGCACGGCCGGCTCATCGGGCGGCTTGCCGGTGTAGGTGCTGTGGTAGATCGGGTTCTTGCGCATGGTCATGCGCTCGATGGTGAATACCGGGAATTCGGCCTGCTCGTTGTAGTAGCCGGTATGGTCGCCGTATGGCCCTTCGAGCGCCATTTCGCCCGGATGAATGACGCCTTCGAGGACGATTTCGGCTGAAGCCGGCACTTGCAAAGCGGAGCCGAGGCACTTGATCAGCTCGGTCTTGCCACCGCGCAACAGGCCGGCGAACTGGTATTCGGACAGCGAATCGGGGACCGGCGTCACGGCGCCGAGGATGGTGGCCGGATCGCAGCCGAGGACAACCGCCACCGGGAAGGGCTGGCCGGGGTTGGCCAGTTGAAACTCGCGAAAATCCAGCGCCCCGCCCCGATGCGCCAGCCAGCGCATGATCACCTTGTTCGGCCCGAGCACCTGCTGGCGGTAGATGCCGAGGTTCTGCCGGTTCTTGTGCGGACCTTTGGTGACGACCAGGCCCCAGGTAATCAGCGGCGCCACGTCGCCCGGCCAGCAATGCTGGATCGGCAACTTCGCCAAATCAACGTCCTTGCCCTCCCAGACGATTTCCTGACAAGGCGCCGACGACACCGTTTTCGGCGCCATGTTCATGACCTGCTTCAAGATCGGCAGCTTGTCCCAGGCGTCCTTGAGGCCCTTCGGCGGCTCCGGTTCCTTGAGATAGGCCAGCAGCTTGCCGACTTCGCGCAGGGCCGTCACCGACTCCTCGCCCATGCCGAGCGCGACGCGTTTCGGCGTGCCGAACAGGTTGGCGAGGACCGGGATGGTGTGTCCCTTGGGCTTTTCGAACAGGATGGCCGGCCCTTCGGCGCGCAGCACGCGGTCGCAGATTTCGGTCATTTCGAGGCGGGTATCGACCTCGACGCCGACCCGTTTGAGTTCGCCGGTCTTTTCCAGCTGCGACATGAAGTCGCGCAGATCGTGGTATTTCATCGGGTGCGATAGGAAAAGTGACAGCCGACGCAGGCTGAAGTGATATTCGGCAGCAGGGCCAGCGCCTTGTCGCGGTCGCCGGTCTTGGCTGCGGCGGCGAATTCGCTGGCTGCCTTGTGGCCATCCATGCCGATGCCGTGCATGGCCGGCGGCATGTGCGGGCCGGGCCGGGCATCGAAAGGCTTGCCGCGATGCTTGCCCATGGCCGACATGCCGAGTTTGGCCTCGGCCGCCTCGCCGGCTTCGCGGACCTTGCCGGCCGCCATCAGGGACAGCACTTCATTGACCGCCACCATGTTGTCGAGCATTTCCTGACGCAGCGACTCCTGCGCCGCTTCGGGCAATTTGGCCAGCTGGCGGGTGTCTTCGGCCATTGCTACGGTCGACACGAAAAACAGGGCAAAAATGAAAGCCTTCATGCGAAGCTCCTTCCGGAAACCAGATAATCCACCGCGATGCCGACAAAAATGACGGCGCCAACCCAGTTGTTGTGCAGGAAAGCCTTGAAACACGGCATCCGCTCGCGGCCGCGTATCCAGGTGTAATGCACGGCCATGATGTTGGCGGCGACGACCAGACCGGCATAGAAGGCGAGACCGAGATGCAGCGTCCAGCCGATCCAGCCGATGATCCCCAGCGTCGCTGCATAACAGGCCATGACCGCCGCCACGTCGTAGCGGCCGAAGGTGATGGCCGAGGTCTTGATGCCGATCTTGAGGTCATCCTCGCGGTCGACCATGGCGTATTCGGTGTCGTAGGCGATGGCCCAGAAGATGTTGGCGAGCAGCAGCCACCAGGCTTCAGCCGGCACGCTGCCGACCTGCGCCGCATAGCCCATCGGGATGCCGAAGCCGAAGGCGATGCCGAGATAAGCCTGCGGAATGGCCAGGAAGCGTTTGGTAAACGGGTAGCTGGCGGCCAGGAACAGCGCCGGCACCGACAGCCAGATGACCAGCATGTTGCCGAGCAGCAGGACCAGCGCAAAGGAGAGCAGCGACAGCCCGGCAAACAGCGCCAGCGCTTCCTTCGTCGTCACCTTGCCGGCGGTCAGCGGGCGCTCCCTGGTGCGCTCGACATGCTTGTCGAATTCGCGGTCGGCGTAGTCGTTGATGACGCAGCCGGCCGAGCGCATGAGCACCGTGCCCAGCACGAAAACCCAGAGCACCCAGCCGTTCGGCCGGCCCGCCGACGACAGCCAGAGCGCCCACAGCGTCGGCCAGAGCAGGAGCAGGATGCCGATCGGCTTGTCGAGCCGCATGAGCTTTTCGTAAAGGTCGAGTTTTTCCTTGATGGCGGGCCAGTTCATCGGGCGATTTTACCTTGCTGACAAAGTTCAGGCGGCGCTGTGCCGGCTCGCCTGCTGCCAGGCGACGACGGCCTGCCCGGCATGGGCCATGATGGCCTGGTAACGCTCGGCCGGCAGGGCGTGGCGCAGCGAGGCGAAGAGCTGCTGCGTGCCGTCCTGGGCGAGCGGCGACTTCGGCGCGATGTCGGAAAGCAGGGCGATCTGGATATTGGCCAGCGCATCGGCCAGCAGGCGCCAGCCGAGTTCCGGCATCTGCGTATCGAGGGCGACCATCATGCTGCCCAGCGGCTGGACGATGCCCTGCACCTGTTCGGCCGTTTCGCAGGCGGCCATGGCGTGCCACAGCGCGAGATGAATGCCGCGGCGGAGGTCCACCTTGAAATCGATGGCATCCGACTCGACCTCGGCGATCTGCTCGAAATACTGCTGGAACAGCGCATCCTCGCGCGCCTCGAGGCGCGTGCGCAGGCCGCCGATCAGCGCCGTCAACGCATGGATGGCCTCGAGATTGAAGGCCTGCGTGTACGCCAGCCCCCATTGGTCGAGGCCGCTGATCAACATGGCCAGGCGCAGCGCCCGCGCCTCGTCGCTGGCCCCGGCCCGGCACCAGTCGGCACAGTGCGCCGCCACCTCGCCGAGCACCACCACATCGGGCGCCGCATCGACCGTCGCCGACTGCCGGAAAGCCCCGGCAAAAACATCCTGCGCCATGCGCGCAGCCAGCCGCTGGGTATCGGCGCTGGCCAGTCTGGCAAGTTGATCGGCGGGAATCCGGGCGGCTGTCGTCATGGCAAGTCGAATCGAGGGAAAAACGCCATTTTACCGGGATGCCGGCGCCCGGAAGCCGAATGCTACGGTCAACCGGAAAAATTGGCCAAAATTGAAATGGCCATCGTCAGGTCGGCAGCCGAAAGGCATGGTTTCGTTGCAGACGGCCTGATTCTGACCACATAATCGATGCATGAAAATCACCTCACCTGCCGCCCCCGGCGTCTGCGCAAACCCGGCCAGCCCGCAGCGGGCAGCAACGACGAGGACCGCTTGATTTCCATCGACGCCGACAGCGCGCCGCAACGGCCGTCCCCGAGGCCGGCGGCCCGGCATCGGCAAGGCCATGGCCGGCGCCTCACCCTGCCGCTGCTGCTCTCCCTGCTCCTCCACGCCCTGCTGTTCAGCCTGAGCTTCGGCGGCCAGGAATTCGGCCTTCCCGGCTTCGCCTTCCCCTGGCAGGACAGGCGGGGCGAAGTGCCCGACCTGCGCGTCATGCTCGCCCCTGCTCCTGCTCCTGCTCCTGCTCCTGCTCCTGCTCCTGCTCCTGCTCCTGCTCCTGCTCCTGCTCCTGCTCCTGCGCCGGTGCCGGTGCCGGAGGCAAAACCGGCCATCGCGCCGACCCCGCCCGTAGCGCCGCCGACCCCGTTGCCGCCAAAACCGGTTGAAAAATTCACGGTCGCCGCCCGCGAAAAACCCGAGGCGCCCCAGCCGCCCGAGCCGCAGGCCACCCCGGCGCCGCCGACCCAAAGCACACCGACGACAAACGCCAGCCCGGCAGCCACCGACGCACCACCGCAAAACGTGATGGCCGATGCGGCACCGGCAGACCAGCCTTTCCCGGCCGTCATCGCCATGGAGCACGCCGCAGAACCCGAGTTCATCGTCCCCCCCGCGCCATCGGAACCAACGCCCGCCATTGCCCCGGCGCCGGAAGACACCAACCAGGCAACGCAAACCCCAGCCGACCAGCCGCCCCCGCCACCCGTCGCCGACGCGGCGACGCCAGCCGAGCGCGCCCGCCAGGAGGCTGAGGAAGCCGCCCGCGCCGAGGTGGAACGTCTGGAAGCCGAACGCCAGGAAGCTGCCCGCCAGGAAGCAGCTCGTGCCGAGGCAGAACGATTGGAAGCCGAACGCCAGGCCAACGCCCGCCAAGCCGCCGCGCAACTGGAGCAGGCCCGACAGGAAGCCGCCCGTCAGGAAACGGCACGCGCCGAGGCTGACCGAGGCTGAACGACAGGAAGCCGAGCGCCAGGCCAAAGCCCAACAAGCCGCCGCGCAACAGGAGCAAGCCCGACAGGAAGCTGCCCGTCAGGAAGCCGCCCGTGCCGAGGCGGAACGTCTGGAAGCCGAACGCCAGGCCAACGCCCAACAAGCCGCTGCGCAACAGGAGCAGGCCCGGCAGGAAGCGGCACGCCAGGAGGCTGCTCGTGCCGAGGCGGAGCGTCTGGAAGCCGAACGTCAGGCCAACGCCCAACAAGCCGCCGCTCAACAGGAGCAAGCCCGGCAGGAAGCCGCACGTCAGGAAGCCGCCCGCGCCGAGACGGAACGTCTGGAAGCCGAACGCCAGGCCAACGCCCAACAAGCCGCTGCGCAACAGGAGCAGGCCCGGCAGGAAGCCGCACGCCAGGAGGCTGCTCGTGCCGAGGCGGAGCGTCTGGAAGCCGAACGTCAGGCCAACGCCCAACAAGCCGCCGCGCAACAGGAGCAGGCCCGACAAGAAGCCGCCCGTAAGGAAGCAGCACGCGCCGAGGCGGAACGGCGCGAGCAGGATGCCCGACGCGATGCGGCGCGGCGGGCGATGGGCCGCCAACTCGACGAGGAAGCGGCGCGCCGGCAGGCGGCTGAGGCGGCAAACCGCCTTCCACCGTCGGTGAGTTCGCTGCGCCGTGGCCGGCTCTTCGGCCGCGCCGACCCCAACGCCGAACTGATCCTCTATGCCGAAGCCTGGACCCGGAAGATCCACCTGAACATGGCCTTCAATGCCGTGCGCGAGCTGGTCAAACAGCCGCACAACAAACCGCTGGTCACCGTGGCCATCCGCAGCGATGGTTCGGTGGAGTCGGTGACCTTTGTCCAGTCCAGCGGCGTCCCCGCCATCGACAACGCGATACGGGAAATCGTCCTCAGCCACGCCCCCTACCAGGCCTTCTCGCCGGCCCTCCGCCGCGACTACGACGTGGTCGAAATTCGCCGGACCTGGCACTTCGATTCGGCGATTCGGCTCTATTAACCAGCTTCGTCGATCACCCGCGCCGGCCCCGGCACAGCCCGCCGCCGGGCAGTAGCCGCTTCGATTTCGGCCTGGATGACTTTGGTGCGGGCCAGCGCCTCGCCGCGGTAGAACAGGTTGTAGGCCTCGAAGGGAATGAGCCGGCCGTCGGGCTGGGCGAAGTGGACGCAGGATTTCTTGAGCGCCCGCAGGTCGAGGTTGGCGGCGTCCATGAACTGCACGATGAGGACGCGGAAGACGTTTTCGTAGCCGAGATCGGGCGCCGCAATCGTCGGCAGGCAGCAGAGCAGCGCCGACAGGCAATTGGCCTGCGAGACCGGCGAATGGTTGGTCGAGAAGAGCTTGAAGACGGCCTCCTTCATCGCTGGGTCACGTTCAAAAACGATGGTGTTGCGCGGCCCGGCGAGCAAGGCTTCGGGGCCGAGATGGCGGGTCAGCGGCAGCACTTCGCCGGCCAGCTTGACGGCGTAGCCCATGGCCAGCGTATCTGGATTGCAGGGCACCGGGACGATGTCGTCGAGCGTGAAAACGCCCGATTGCTCGGCCACCCGGCGGCGCACTTCGCTGATCGTCAGGCGATGGCGCTGGGCTTCGAAATCAAGATTGCGCCCGACATCCGACACCGGCTGCAGGGTCACGCCGCGCACGCAGCGGTATTTCAGGCCATGCTGGATGACTTCGCCGATCTGCTCGTCGTTGACGCCGCGCTTGACGGTCATGACCAGCGTTGTCGAAATGCCGTGCGCTTCCAGGTTGGCGAGTGCTCGCTCATGAATCTCGGCCAGATCGGCGCCGCGCATCTGTTGCAGCACGTCGTCGTGCAGCGAATCGAACTGCAGGTAGATTTCGATGCCCGGCTTGTAGCCGGCCAGCCGGGCGACAAACTCCGGCTCACGCGCGATGCGCAGGCCGTTGGTGTTGATCATTAGATGGCGGATCGGCCGCGCCTTGGCGGCGTCGAGAATGGCGAAAAAATCGGGATGCAAGGTCGGTTCGCCGCCGGAAAGCTGCACCACGTCGGGCTCGGTCTCATTGGCGACGATGGCGTCGAACATCGCCTCGACTTCGGCCAGCGAACGGTGATTCTGCTTCTCCGGCCCGGATTCGGCGTAGCACACCGGGCAGCGCAGGTTGCAGTGCTCGGTGATTTCAACGACCGACAGGCAGGAATGCTGCATGTGGTCCGGGCACAGCCCGCAGTCGTAGGGGCAGCCATGGACCATGCGCGTGTTGAACTGGTCGGGCATTTCCGGCGATTTGACATAGACCTCGCGGCCGAGCCGGTAGTAGGCGGCATCGTCGGCGATCAGCACGCGCTCGCTGCCGTGCGCCGGGCACCATTTGTCGAGGTAAACGTTGTCGCCCTTGATGACGATCTTGGCCTCAACCTGGCGCAGACAGGTCGTGCACACCGAGGCGGTGGTGTCGTAGAACAGCCAGGGACGGTTCTTGCGGCTCATGGATTTTCCTTTTCGGCGGCCTCGGCGGAGCCTGGTTCGGTGGCCGGCCTGGCCAGCCAGCCGCGGAAGGTCAGCCAGACGACCGCGCCGCCGATGAGCAGCGAGACGGCGCCGATGGCCACCATCCACCCGGCGCCACTGCCCGACGAACTGCCGACGACCGTACACAAACCGCCGACGGCGATGGACATCAGACCGAAGCCGATCAGGATGACCCGGCCGAGTACCTTGAGAACATCGATCATGCGTTTTTCCTTTCCGGAAGACCGGGCAGCGCCGCCCACAGGCGGACGGTTGCCGGCAAATAAGCGATCAGGGCGGCCAGGCACACCCACTGGATGCCCGACAAGCCGAGCGGATAAACATAGGGCATCGGCTTGATGCCATCGACCGCCAGCCGCCAGGCCAGGTAGGCGATAACCATGAGCTTGAACGACAGGCCGGGGCAGTCGGCCAGACGGCCGCGCCAATGCGCCAAAACCCAGGCCAGCACGCCGGCAAAGGCGATTTCATAAAGCTGGGTCGGATGGCGCCGGATGCCGTCGCCGAAATCGATGCCCCACGGCATTTCCGTCGCCACGCCGTAGGTGCCGTCCTCCAGCCCGGCCAGGAAGCAGCCGACGCGGCCGATGGCCAGCCCGAGCAGGACCGGCATGACGAAGGCGTCGCCGGTCGAGCGGGTGATGCCGGTCAGCTTCTTGGCGATTTCGACGCCGATCAAGCCGCCGAGCAGGCCGCCGACCATCGACTGCCCGCCGAACAACACGGTCGGCGTTGGCCAGTATTGAACGAAGAGATGCGGCATCTCGATCCAGAACACCGCCTTGTTGCCGATGGCCGCGCCGAAAACGCAGCCGACCGCGACGGCAAATTCGCCCGGTGCCAGAATGCCCGGCCCGCCGGCCCGGCGCTTGGCAAAACGATAGGCCGCGGCGCCCAAGGCCAGGGCCAGCGCCTCGAACAGGCCGTGGACCAGCGCGGCGTATTCGGCGGGGATCATGGTTGCTCCGGCGGTAGCGGGTTGGCGGGCGGCGCCTCGGCCGATTCGGCAGAAGTGGGCGCCGGGTCCGGTCGGGGTGGCCGTTTGTAAGTCCGGGCGATGGCAATGAACATCCACACCCCGAACGCGGCCGGCAGCAAACCCATCAAGACGATATCGCCCTGATTGGCCAGCACGCCGCACAGCCCGGTCAGGCTGCCGCCGACAATCAACGCGGCGCCCAGCATCAAGAGCACTACCTTCAACAAATTCACCAACATCGCACAACAACTCCTGTTTTCGGCCCGCCGCGAAGGCGAACAGCCGTTTGCTACGGTCAACCGGAAATTTTGCCCAAAATTGAAATGCCGGCCTCAGCGCACATCGCCGCGCAGGCTGCGGACCCGGTCGTGCAGGCTTTCCGGCGTTGCCTCTTCCGGCGCCACCGGCGCGCCGACGTGCAGGGCAATATCGGAAAACACGCCGCGGCGGAACGGCTTTTTCATCGCGTTGCCGTCGACTCGCGAAAAGAAGCTGCCCCACAGCCCGGACAGCGCCATCGGCACGACCGGCACCGGATTGGCGGCGAGGATGCGCGAGACGCCCGGACGGAAAACCTGCAACTCGCCGTCCTTGGTAATGCCCCCCTCCGGGAAGATCCCGACCAGTTGGCCATCGGCCAGCGCCTTGCCCGCCTCGGCGAAAGCCGCCTCCATCATCGCCGGATCCTCCTTGGCGCTGGCGATGGGAATGGCGCCGCAATGGCGGAAGACGAAGCCGAGCAGCGGCGTCTTGAAAATGCGGTAATCCATGATGAAACGCACCGGCCGCGGCGAGGCGCCCATGATCACCACCGCGTCGGCAAAACTCACGTGGTTGGCGACAAGCAGCGCCGGGCCTTCGTGCGGGATATGCTCGAGACCGCTGGTGCGCAGGCGATAAACAGCCTTGACCAGCAGCCAGGCGACGAAACGCAGCAAAAATTCCGGCACCAGCCCGTAGATGTAGACCGCCACCAGCGCATTAAGCAGCGCGGCGAGGCCGAACAAGGCCGGTATCGACAGCCCGGCGCCAAGCAGACTGGCCGCCCCGAGGGCGCCGACGACCATGAACAGCGCATTGAGAATATTGTTGCCAGCGATGATGCGCGCCCGGTGTTCCGCTGAGCTACGCAACTGGACCAGCGCGTAGAGGGGCACGATGAAGAAGCCGCCGAAGACGCCGAGCATCATGAGATCGAACAGCACGCGCCAGATGGCCGGGATGCTGAGCAGCGCGAGCAGTTCGTGCGGCGTCGTGCCGGGCAGGCCGACCGGCGAGGCGAAGTAGAGGTCGAGGCCGAACAGCGTCAGGCCGATCGAGCCGAAAGGCACCAAGCCGATTTCGACATGCTTGCCCGACATCCGCTCGCAGAGCATCGAGCCGATGCCGATGCCGACCGTGAAAATCGCCAGCAGCAGGGTCACCGCCGACTCGCCGCCACCCAGCACGAACTTGGCGTAGGCCGGGAACTGGGCGAGGAAGAGCGCGCCATAGAGCCAGAACCACGAGATGCCGAGTATGGACAGGAAAACCGTGCGGTTCTGCCGGGCGAAAGCGATGTTGCGCCAGGTTTCGGACAGCGGGTTGAGGTTGATCGTCAGCTCCGGCGCCGGCGGCGGCGCGGTCGGAATGCCGCGGCTGGTCAGGTAGCCGGCAAAGGCCACGACAAAACCGCCGACCGCGATCCAGGCCGGATGCTCGACCGAACCCGCCAACAGGCCACCAGCCAGCGTGCCGATCAGGATGGCGACGAAGGTGCCGGCCTCGATCAGCGCATTGCCGCCGACCAGCTCGTCCTCGTGCAGATGCTGCGGCATGATCGCGTACTTGACCGGCCCGAACAGCGCCGAATGGCAACCGAGCAGAAACAGCGCGCCCATGAGCACGGGCAGGCTGTGCAGGAAAAAGCCGGCCGCGGCGACGCCCATGATGACCATTTCCAGCACCTTGACGAGACGGGCGAGCATCGCCTTGTCGAACTTGTCGGCCAGCTGCCCGGCCGTCGCCGAGAACAGGAAAAAGGGCAGGATGAAGACGCCCGCCGCCATGTTGGCCAACAGTTCCGGCTTGAGCGTCGTCCATTGCGCCGCCTGAAAAGTCAGCAGGACGACCAGCGCGTTCTTGAACAGGTTGTCGTTGAAGGCGCCAAGGAATTGCGTGACGAAGAAAGGCGCGAAGCGCCGGGTTTTCAGGAGTCCGAATTGACCGCTCATGCGTGGCTCGCAGCAAAAAGTCGGCGGGTATTGAAGACCGCCGGTGAAAAGGAATGCCCCTGCCAGTTGAGCAGGCGCTTGAGGGTGAAATCGAAGAGCAGCGGATTGTGCTGACGCAGGATGTCGAGATCGTTAACCGCCGCTTTCGGCAACAGGCCGGCCTTGGCCAGGGCTGAGGTCGAGGTCAGCGGCACAATGCCGGGCAGGGGGTAATCCGAGCCGTGCAGCAGGCGGTCGTGCAGATCGCTGCGTTCGAGCAGGGTGCGGATCAGGGCCGGGTTGCGGTTGCGCTGGGTGATAGCCGAGATGTCGCCGTAGAGTTGGCCCTTGGCGCGCGGTTCGGCCATGAGTTTGAGGAAAAGGTCGAAACTGGCGCGTGGATTGCCATCATCGTCGAGATCGTCGCCGAGCGAGGCGCAATGGGCGACGACGACTTTCACGCCGGCATCGAGCGCCCGGCGCAGGCGCAGCGGGTTGCCGAAGGCTTGCGTGTCGCTGCCCTTGACGGCTTTTTCCTCGCCGCAATGGACGATGAGCGGCGTGCCGGATTCGGCCAGCCCACGATAGAACGGCTCACATTTGGCATCGGCCGGGTCCATGCCCATGGCGGCGGGCAGCCATTTGACGGCGCGGGCGCCATTGGCGACGGCCAGCTTGAGGTCATCGGCCGCGCCGGCATGATAGGGATGCAGTGAGGCGACCCACTCGAAGCTCGCCGGGAAATCCCTGGCCATTTTGGCCGCCCAGGCGTTCGGCACGTAAAAGGCGGAATGCTCCGGGTGGGCGTCGCCCTTGGCGTCGTGAAAATGCTCGAAGGCGAAGAGCATGACCTTGAAGCCTTCCGGCATCGCGTCGCACAGGTTGAGCAGGCGCGCGACGTAGGCTTGATCGACCTTGCCCGGCGCGTCGTGGGCACAGCCGGCGTTCATGTAGAACAGGCGCTGGGCGTAGTGCAGCGGATGCAAGGGTGACGACAGTTGCGGCCCGACGACGATGCCGCTGCCGCCATCGCCGATGCCGGCCAGATGGACGTGGCAGTCCCAGAGTTGCGCCGGGTCGATACCGGCCCAGGCTTGTTGCAGCCACGGACTGTCGATCAGCCAGGCCGGGATGGCGACGCGGCATTTGTTGACCAGCAGCGGCTTGGCTAGCGCTGCGCCCCCCGCCGCCAGCGCGGTGCCGCCAGCCAGCCAACCGAGGAAGCGGCGCCGCCCCCGGTTGGACATTTCGATTTTGGGCATTTTTTCCGGTTGACCGTGGGAATCGCGAAAACGGCTCATACCGCCTCGGCCAGGCGTTTCAAGGTCACGTAATCGACCTTGCCGGTGCCGAGCAGCGGCAACGAATCGACATTGTGGATCTTGCGCGGCACAGCAAGTTCAGGGATGCCGGTTTCGCGGGCCTTGGCGGCGAGCAGTTCGCGCGTCAGTTCGCCGTCGGTGGTGAATAGCACCAGCGCCTCGCCCTTGGCTGCGTCAGGCTGGCTGGTGGCGGCGTGGGGCAGCGCCGGCGAGGTCGCCGTGGCGAGCTTTTCGACGACTTCCAGGCTGACCATTTCGCCGGCAATCTTGGCGAAGCGTTTGACGCGGCCGACGATTTTCACGAAGCCGTCGTCGTCCAGTTCCACCACGTCGCCGGTTTCGTACCAGCCTTCACCGAGGTCAGAGACCGGCGGTTGCAGCACGCCGGGATTGTCGGCCTTGAGGTAGCCGGCCATGACGTTCGGGCCACGGACATGCAGGATGCCGCCGCCGGAGATGCCGGGCACGGGGATGAGCTTGTGTTCGACGCCCGGCAGCAGGTTGCCGACGGTGCCCGTGCGGTAGGCCATGGGCGTATTGACGGCGAGCACCGGCGCTGTTTCGGTCGCGCCGTAGCCTTCGAAAATGCGCAGGCCGAATTTCTCGAACCACTGGCTGCGCACCGATTCCGACAGCTTTTCGGCCCCGGCCACGACGTAGCGCAGGCGGTAGAAGTCGTAGGGATTGGCGAACTTGGCGTAGTTGGCGAGGAAGGTCGAGGTGCCGAAGAGCACCGTGCAGCCACGGTCGTAGGCCAGCTCGGGAATCACCCGGTAATGCAGCGGCGAAGGGTAGAGGAAGAGGCTGGCGCCGCTCAGCACCGGCAGCAGAGCGCCGGCCGTCAGGCCGAAGGAATGGAAGATGGGCAGCGCATTGAGCACTTTGTCATGGACTGAGAAGTCGATGACCGAGCAAATTTGCGCGACGTTGGCGAGGATGGCGCGGTGCGGCAGCACGACGCCTTTCGGCTTGCCTTCCGAGCCCGAGGTGAAGAGCACGACGGCGGCGTCTTCAGGCGAGGCCAGCAGCTCGAAGGCGCGCGGGAAGTGCAGCGCGTAGGCCATCAGCCAGAGCTTGTCGCCGAGGCCGATCTTTTCGCGGACGTCTTCGAGATAGACGAGTTGCACGCCCTTCAGCCCGGCCAGCTTGTCGCCCAGCTTGGCCTGCTCGACGAAGGCGCGCGAGGTGACGACGGTGCGGATTTGCGCCGCATCGACGGCCGGGATACGCTTTCTTGCGGTCAACCCGAAAATCAGACCAATTGTCGGCACGAGGTTGGGCAGCAGCAGGCCGACCTTCTCGCCGGGCTGCGAGATGCGCTCGATCTGGCGGCCGAGCATGAGCGCCATCTTGAACAGGTCGTTGTAGGAATACTCGATCTGCTTGACGTCCTCGAGCAGGCGACGGCCGCGGCCGTAGATGTCGGCGGCGTCGCACAGCGCCGAGAACAGCGTCTGCTGCGGGCGCGAGGCGAAGATCATTTCCTGCATCAAGCGGCGCATGGCTTCGCCAGATTTGCGGCGACGCAGCTTGGCAGTGGCGCCTTCCGGCATCGGGAAATGGCGCTCGGCCAGAATGCTCAGGCGGATTTTCGGGAACAGCGTCCGCGGATGCTTGCCCGACAGGCGCGAGAAGTAGCTGCGCGAAGCGCCATCGAGGCGCACCGGCACCACCGTCGCGCCGGTCTTGGCGGCAACGAAGGCCGGGCCGTCGTAGACCTTCATGAGCGAACCGGTCAGCGTGATCCGCCCTTCCGGGAAAATGACCACCGGCCGGCCCGATTCGATCAGGCGGATGACCTTCTTCATGGCCATCGGGCTGGTCGGATCGACCGCCAGATACTCGACCTGCGAGAGCAGGATGCGGAAGAAGAAGCTTTCGGCGATGGTCGTATGGACGACGAAAACCGGGTCGACGGGCAGGAACAGCCCGATCAGCAAGCCATCGAGAAAGGACTGGTGATTGGCGACGATGAGCAGTCGCTCATGATTGAAATTGGCCTGCTGCGCCGAAATTTCGACGCGAAAAAGCAACCGGGCCAGGCCGCGCAACAGCGGCCGCAACAATTTGCGCATCAGGAATTTTCCTTGAGGTAATTCAGGACGTTGGTGAAAGTGGTTTCGAGCGAATCGCGGTTGATCCAGAACCAGACTTCCTTGCCGATCTTCTCGGAAGCCAGCACCCCGGACTCGTGCAGGATTTTCAGATGGTGCGAGACCGTCGACCGGGCCAGCGTCGACACCTCGGCAATCTGCCCGACATTGAGCCGCTCACCCGGCTCAAAAAGCAGCAGGATGCGCTGACGATGCTCGTCGCCCAGCGCCACGAAAATCCGGGACATCGCCTGCCACGCGGCGGGAATGGTTTGGGTGTAGTCGTTTTTCATATCGATAATCTTAGTTATATCGACATAACTTCGTCAAGCGCTTTTTTATTTTGGTCTCGTCCGCAACTTAAGTTGAGACTTTCGCAACTTAGGTCGAGCTAACAAACTAGGTTGCCCAATTGGGCAGCAATCCTCCGCTTACCTGACGTTCAGCCTTGAGAGGCCGTGAACGGCAGCTTTTCTTTCTGGTGAATGCGTGCTACGTGCCCATTGCTGCCAAAGAGAGCATCGATATCAGTGCCGGATAGCGGACGTACGAGGTTGGTAAATAAAACGGTGACGATCCAGCGATTGATGCCGGTCGGCACCGGCGGTCTACCGTTGGAGCACGACCACAAGCAGCTCCAAGGTGCTGAATTGGCGTGATGGCGATTCCATATCCTTCGTTTGGCTTGAGTTGGGCTTCAACGCATCCAATTACGTCGTTAAATCGTCGGTCTACTCGAAAGTTACATGCGAAGATGCGAAAATACCAAACTAAAATGTCAGCAGAAATTAGTTCAAACGTGATCAATGTCGCTCGTATTGAAGGAGTTGACCTCTTTTGTGGTGTCGGTGGCCTTTCGTGTGGGCTTGCGGCCGAAGGGGTTCGCGTGGTTGCCGGAATCGACGTAGACCCGGCATGCCAGTATCCCTATGAAGCAAACCACGAAGGTGCCAAGTTTCTGTTACGAGATATCGCAACAGTTAGCGGCGAAGAGTTGAATGCACTGTGGTCGCCAGGCGTCGTGCGGCTCCTGGCTGGATGTGCGCCATGTCAGCCGTTTTCCAGCTACGCCAACACCGCCACTGTCGATAAAGCCAAGTGGCGTTTGCTCCGGGAGTTCGCCCGCCTGGTGGACGAAAGCCAGCCGGACCTTGTCACCATGGAAAACGTACCTCGCCTGCAGCAGGCCCAGCCTTTCAAGGTCTTTCTGCGCGCCTTGAAGCGAGGTGGGTATCAGGTGGCCTACGCAGTAGTCAACGCTGCCGACTACGGTACACCTCAACAGCGAAAACGGCTGGTACTGGTAGCCTCCCGACTTGGCCCGGTAGCCGTGCCGGAGCCAACCCACAAGGGGCCCGAGAACTGGGTGACGGTGCGTCAAGCAGTGGGGCATCTCAAGAAACTCAAGGATGGTCAATCCTGCAAAAGCGACCCCCTGCACCTCGCTTCGGCCCTATCAGAGCTAAATCGTGCGCGCATTCGGGCCAGCAAGCCAGGTGGTACTTGGCGCGACTGGCCGGATCATCTGGTGGCCGCCTGCCATCAGCGCGAAAGCGGAAAGCACTCTGCAGGCGTATATGGCCGAATGGAGTGGGATAAGCCTGCGCCCACAATGACGACCCTGTGCAACGGGTACGGCAATGGCCGCTTTGGACACCCCGAGCAGCACCGGGGCATCTCCCTGCGCGAAGCGGCGATTTTTCAGTCTTTCCCCGAAACCTACCGCTTCACTCGCCAGAACGATAAGGTGGTTATCAAGACGGTTGGTAGGCTGATTGGCAATGCCGTCCCTCCGAAGCTGGGGGAGGCCGTTGCTCGGGCCCTTTACGCTTCAGTGCCGGCCGTTTCTGGCGACACCGCTGCGGTCGGCGGCTGAGCCAGATAGCGCTGTTCCCGAAGGTAGTTGTCGACCTCGGTAGCAATATTGCGCAAGGTGTCAAACACTGCCAAAGAGTCGGTTGCCAAGGATTCGACAGAAAGGTCTCGGCCTAGATCGGTAAAGCTCTTTTCCCCATGGGCCAGTTCGTTCCGGTTGATCTTGACCTTCTGAAGAGCCGAGTCCGTCAAATGCGCGGGTGGGCGGTCGTTGGGGGTCTGGGCCACCACACCAAATTTCTTCAATTGCTCGTAAAAAACCAAACTATCAACGCTGCCTGAAATGCCGTCGATGCGCTTGTCCTTGCCTGATGTTCGGCTAGTCCAGTCGTCCATCCAGTGTCGAAACAGGCTTGTGTGTAGTGGAGAGACCAAGGACTGCAAAGTAGTAGATTTGGAGTCTTTCTTCACGGTTCTCAGAACCACGCGAAGCAACTGTCCATTGAGGGCATCAGCGCTGGAACAGTTAGCACCGATGGCATCGTGCATCTCATCAAGCAGTTGGATCAGCGTAGCCTCCATGGCACTGTAGAGCAGTAGGACCAAATTCGCCTTGAGGGTGTGGGTGAGTTCCAAGGTCAATGGAAACTGCAACTCGCCGTCCTTCGCGCTGAGCACAGCACGTCGCTCAACAGCCACCTTTAGGAATTCCAGGTAGGCCGTCACTTCGGTATTTCGCTCAATCAAAAGAAACTTCGTCAGCGGAACCTGCCTCATGAAAAGAGCCCTAGCTGCGTCGAATTCCCTTCTTCCTCTGGTGGGTCCGGCGGCGAATCCGCGTTAGCGCTATTTTCTACCTCGGCAGTGTTGGGATCCTCTTCGAATGTCTTACCCAGCAGGTTGTCGCGCACATAGTGGATACGGTTCACGAGCTTGGGTCGGGAGTTGCTGGCATCTGAGCGGGTGTGCTTGATGAACTCCGAACTGTCCAGCCATAGGTCCAGGTCAACAGGAGCCAAGTCTTGGTTTTCCCGCAGCGCAAGGGATACCCCAACTGCAATTGCTTCAAAGCGGATACGGGGAACGGTGTTGTAGCCGGCTCGTTTGAATCCGTTGGAAAAGTGCTGAGACACAAAATTCAGCATTCGGACGAATTCTTCAAGCATTGCCTGCTTGTCAGCCTCAGGAAAATTCCCGTTCTTGCTTTTGAGGTAGTCCGTCAGGAAGTCATCAACACTCTTCTGGAAGCCTTGGTAGTTATTGAGATAGGCGAAGTACCGCAGAACGAATTCTTCGTATTCTTTGCGCTTGGCGTTGCGTTCGCTCAGCGGGACGAGTGCTTTGAACTGTGCGATGGCAGCGCATTCCGTGATAAACACCATGAATGGTCCATCCTCTACTCCGCGCCGGACTTCCATGGTCGTGAGCCGGGTACCTCCCGAGTTCAGGCGGTCGAACATTTCACGACGTGCGTCCTCATCAGCCTTTTCGGTAAGTTCAATGACGCGAACGGTTGTGCGCTTGAATCGCATTTGCCTCGGCTTGCTGAGGTCGGAGAATCGCATGCCGATGGCCTGCTTGAGCTTCTTAAGACCAACCAGCTCAAGCTTGTTGGAAAGGAAATTATCTAGGGTTCTGATACGCTGCGACCCGTCGATAATTTCCAAGGCGCCTTCCCGATCGCCTTGCCCGACATCGGCCGCAAAGATGAAGGGCACCGGCAGCTTGATAAGGATTGACTCAATGAAGCGGGACTGCTGCTTGGGCGTCCAGACCATGTCTCGTTGGTAGTCCGGAATAAAGATCTCTGATTCATCTGTCTCACGGCCGCTAGTGAATTTTTCCACGAGCACGCCGATGGGCCACTCTTTGATCTCGTAATCCGTGATCTTCTGCAATTCTTCTATTTGCTGGTCAACGAGGATTGCACGCTCGCTGTCGGGCAACAGCAGTTGCACTTCATCCGTCATATCTTTCCTTTGGAATGTCAACAATATCAGACACCTAAGCCATCAGAATGTTGTTGAAATTGGCATAGGTTCGCGGCCTTTATTGTGCCCCAGATTGGCAGAAAACATGCAATATGACCATACAGAACATGCATGAGAACACCGCGGATAGCGTGGGAATGGCGGTGAGGTCACAGGAGGGCAAGACGACTAAGTGCGTTCTCGCCAAAACCAAACCGAAGGTAGGAGCACTGGCAGAATTCAAGCGGAACTGCGCAATGACTAGCACCGCAACGATAGCTAATCGCTGCAGTGCCGACTCATATCTCGCCGAGTGCCAACGGCAGCAACGGCCGATTATGTAGATGCCTCGATTATGTTGAGCATCCAGCGACGCGGTTCAGAGAAGCTCTGATCATGGGCCTTGCCGGCGGCTGATGGAATTTTGAGCTCGACATAATTTCAGCTTTCTCCTGAAGTGGAGTTTCCACTCCAGGAGACGCTCATGAACCAAACCTCACCGCCCCGGAGCGCGCAGCGTGTGCGCTCTTCTGCAGAAACCCCCGACCCCATCGCCGACGAACTGCGCCGGTACGACGATCACCTGCGTGATGTGCGCGGCCTGGCGGCAGGCACGCGTCGCAACCATTGCCGCATCGTCGCGCAGTTGTTGCGAAAGAAGTTTGCCGGTGGCGTCGTCAACATGGCCACGCTACGTGCAGTCGATGTTCGCCGCTTCATCGCTCGGCAACTTGGGGACCGCCCTTCGCATTCTGCCGCCGCCCAAGTGGCAACGGCCTTGCGAAGTTACCTCCGCTACCGGAGCGTCTGCGGCGACTCGGTTGCCGGGTTGAGTGCGGTTATTTCCTCGCCGGCACAGTGGAAGCTTGCTTCCCTGCCGCGCGCTCTCAAACCGGACGAAGTTCAGCGACTGCTGGGCGCATTCCCCAGCGGACGCTGGCCCCGACGAGGCTATGCCATCGTCCGCTGCGCACTGGACATGGGACTGCGCGCTGGCGAGATCGCGAATCTGTTGATAGATGACATCGACTGGCGCGAAGGCACGGTCACGCTGAAAGGCACGAAGTCGCGACGGCAAGATATCCTGCCGCTGCCGATGGTCACCGGACAAGCCTTGGCGGACTACCTGCAGCATGAGCGGCCAGCAACCCAGAGCCGGGCAATCTTCGTTCGCCAACGCGATTCGCGTGACATCCAGATCACGACGGCTGCGGTCCAGAAGGTAATCCATCATGCCTGCCAACGAGCAGGTCTGCCCGATTCCGGGGCGCACGTGCTGCGTCACACGCTGGCCTGTCGCCTGGTCGAGCAAGGTGGCTCGCTCAAGGAGGTTGCCGATGTCCTGCGTCACCGTTCTCTGGAAACCTCCCGAATCTATGCCAAGCTCGACACACCAAACCTCGCCGGGGTCGCGTTGCCTTGGCCGGGGAGCGAATCATGAGCCGGCGCCCAAGCCTGCAGGCCAGAATCGACGACTATCTGGCTGAGCGCCGCCGCCAGGGTTTCCACCTGCGCTCCCGTGACGCCTTCCTCTCTGGCTTTGCACGCTTCGTCGAGGCAAAGGGCCATCGCGGTCCGCTGACGGCGGAACTCATGGTCGAATGGGTGCGTGCCGGCAAGAACGGCAATGGCGACGCGGGCACCTGGGCGCGCAGTTGGGGACGGCTGCGGCACTTCATTTGCTACCTGCAGCAGTTCGAGCCGGACACCGAGATTCCCGAGGCGTCGCTCTTTGGTCCGGAACCCGGCCGCGTTGCACCGCACATCTATCGTGACGACGAGATCGACGATTTGCTCGCTGCGGCAGGCAGACTCGGCCCCGCCGGCAGTATTCGGCCGTTTACTTACGAAACCCTGTTCGGCCTGATGGCCTCGACCGGGTTGCGCGTCTCCGAAGCCATTCACCTGCGCGATGCGGATGTCGATCTCAAGCGCGGGATGCTGACGATACGGCAGACCAAGTTCGCCAAGTCCCGGCAACTGCCGATTCATCCCAGCACGGTCAAGGCGCTGGTGCGCTACCGGAAACAACGGGAGCGGCATCTTCCAACGACAGACGGTATGCCATTCCTGATCGGCAGCCGTGGCCGCCGACTTGGTCTGCCGCTTAGCGAGCGGCAGGCACACCGCGTCTTTACCTGCGTGCGTGACAGTCTCGGCTGGGTCAATCGCGGCGGACACGAGGCCCCCCGTTTGCATGACCTGCGCCACACCTTTGCCGTCCGGCGGCTGGTGCGCTGGTACGCCGACGGTGCCGAGGTCGACCAGAAGATGCTGGCGCTGTCGACCTACATGGGTCATGCCGAGATCTTCTACACGTACTGGTACCTCACTGCCGTTCCCGAGTTGATGGCGATCACTGCCGGTCGGTTCGAGCAATTCGCCGATCTTGCGGGAGATGATGATGCGTAGGCAACCCAAACCACCGCCATCGTTTCCCGGGCTCGTACAAGCCTTCTTCGTCGAGCACCTGACGCAACAACGGGCACTCAGCCCGCAGACGGTTGCCGCTTACCGGGATGCCTTCATGCTCTTCCTGGGCTTTGCCGAGGCACGCCTTGGCCGATCGCCGGCACTGCTCACGCTGGCCGACATCACGCCGGACCTGATCACGGCCTTCCTCGATCATTTGGAACGGGAGCGGCACAACAGTGTGCGCAGCCGCAATGCCCGCCTCGCGGCGCTGCGTTCGTTCCTGAAGTTCGCCGCGCACCGCGACGTGTCATCGCTGCAGGTGATTGAGCACGCGCTCGGCGTTCCGGCAAAGCGCTTCGAGCGCCCGATGCTTGGCTATCTGTCCCGGGAGGAAATGCTGGCGGTGATCGGCGCGCCGGATGGAACATGGTTCAGCCAACGGGATCATGTGTTGCTGCTATTGCTCTACAACACCGGCGCGAGGGTTTCCGAGATTACCGGCGTGAAGGTCGGCGAGGTGGTGCTCGAAGAAGGCGCCGCCTGTGTTCATCTGCATGGCAAGGGACGCAAGCAGCGCAGCGTGCCGCTGTGGCGCTCGACCGTCAGGGCGATTCGGGCCTGGCTCCGACGAAATCCGCAGTTCGATTCGGACTCGCCGTTGCTGCCCAATCGCGATGGTCAAGCGATGTCACGATGGAATGTGATACAGCGACTGGATCACGCCGTACAGCTTGCCGCGGAATCTTGCCCCGATTTGGCAACACGTCACATCTCGCCGCATGTGATTCGCCACACGACAGCCATGCACCTGCTGCAGGCCGGCGTCGATATCAGCGTCATTGCGCTTTGGCTCGGCCACGAGAGTCCGGCAACGACACACCTGTACGTTGAGGCCGATCTGGCCATGAAGGAACGGGCGCTGGCCCGGCTTCAAGAGCCAGAGACCAAACTTCGCCGCTATCGGGCGCCCGACTCGCTGATCGACTTCCTGCGAACGCTCTGATTATGTGGAGCTCAAAATCGGCGCCTGCCGCTCAAGATGAGTGGTTGGCGCACGACAACGGTCCTGGCTCAACATAATCGAGGCATCTACATAATAATGCAGAGGGTTTTTAGCCTGGCGGGCGCGGCGCAAGGCATCTGAGCGGAGGTGCGGCGCCCCTTCCGCGTCCGGTTGGCTAAAAATCCCTTTGGA
>PHCH01000156.1 GCA_002840785.1 Betaproteobacteria bacterium HGW-Betaproteobacteria-4
CTACCGCAATATCGGTATTAGCGCCCACATCGACGCCGGCAAGACGACGACGACCGAGCGCATTCTGTATTACACGGGTGTCAATCACAAGATCGGCGAAGTCCATGACGGCGCCGCAACCATGGACTGGATGGAGCAGGAGCAGGAGCGCGGTATTACAATTACCTCGGCCGCAACAACCTGCTTCTGGAGTGGTATGGACAAGCAGTTCCAGCCACACCATATCAACATCATCGATACTCCGGGGCACGTCGACTTCACTATCGAAGTTGAGCGTTCGATGCGCGTGCTTGATGCTGCTTGCATGGTTTACTGTGCAGTTGGTGGGGTTCAGCCGCAGTCGGAAACTGTTTGGCGTCAGGCTAACAAATACGGTGTGCCGCGCCTTGCCTTTGTAAACAAGATGGATCGTTCAGGGGCTAACTTCTTCCGCGTCGTTGATCAGCTAAAACTTCGCCTGAAAGCCAATCCCATCCCTATCGTTATCCCTATCGGGGCTGAAGATAAGTTCGAGGGCGTGGTTGACCTGATCAAGATGAAGGCTATCTACTGGGACGAAGCTTCGCAGGGCATGAAGTACGATGCTCGTGATATTCCGGCAGAGCTGGCGGCTGATGCGGCTAGCTGGCGTGAGCAAATGGTCGAGGCGGCCGCAGAGGCTTCCGAAGAACTGATGAATAAGTATCTGGAAGAGGGTGAGTTGTCGGAGGCCGATATAATTTTCGGCTTGCGTACGCGAACTATCGCTTGTGAAATCCAGCCGATGCTGTGCGGCACCGCATTCAAGAACAAGGGTGTGCAGAAAATGTTGGACGCGGTGATCGAGCTGTTGCCGTCGCCGGTTGATATTCCGCCAGTCAAGGGTATTCTTGAAAACGAATCGGAAGGTGAGCGTCGTGCTGCAGATGACGAGGCATTTTCCGCGTTGGCCTTCAAGATCATGACAGACCCGTTCGTTGGTCAGCTGATCTTCTTCCGCGTCTACTCCGGTGTTATTAACTCGGGTGATACCGTTTACAACCCGGTCAAGGGGCGAAAGGAGCGTCTGGGTCGTATTCTGCAGATGCACGCCAATCAGCGCGAGGAAATCAAGGAAGTGCGCGCCGGTGATATCGCTGCTGCAGTCGGTCTTAAGGAGGCTACCACTGGCGATACGCTGTGTGATCCCCAAAAGGTCATTACTCTCGAACGTATGGTTTTTCCGGAGCCGGTGATTCACGTTGCTGTCGAGCCGAAGACCAAAGCTGACCAAGAAAAGATGGGCTTGGCGCTGGGTCGTCTGGCGCAGGAGGATCCGTCATTCCGGGTGCGCACAGACGAAGAGTCTGGTCAGACTATTATTTCCGGTATGGGTGAATTGCACCTGGAAATTCTGGTTGACCGTATGCGTCGTGAATTCAACGTCGAGGCAACTGTCGGTGCGCCTCAGGTTGCTTACCGCGAATGTATTAAGAAGTCGGTCGAGCAGGAAGGTAAGTTTGTTAAGCAGTCCGGTGGTCGCGGCCAGTTTGGCCACGTCTGGCTCAAGATTGAGCCGAATGAAGCTGGTAAGGGCTACGAATTCATCGATGCTATCAAGGGCGGCGTTGTTCCCCGTGAATTTATCCCTGCGGTAGACAAAGGCTTGCGCGATGCGGTTACCAGTGGCGTTCTCGCTGGCTTCCCTGTGGTCGATGTCAAGTTTACCTTGTTCGACGGTTCGTATCACGATGTTGACTCCAACGAAAATGCTTTCCGTATGGCTGCTTCGATGGCCTTCAAGGAGGGTATGAAGAAGGCTAGTCCGACGTTGCTTGAGCCGATGATGGCTGTTGAGGTCGAGACACCGGAAGAGTACATGGGTAATGTCATGGGTGATCTTTCTTCCCGTCGTGGCATCGTTCAGGGTATGGAAGATCAGGTTGGCGGGATTAAGGTCGTCAAGGCCGAGGTTCCTCTTTCGGAGATGTTTGGTTACTCGACCTCTGTTCGTTCGTTGTCGCAGGGTCGTGCTACCTACTCGATGGAATTCAAGCACTACACCGAGGCGCCGAAGAATGTCGCCGAGGCTGTCATTAACAAGAAGTAATTGCTGGAGAACTGATAATGGCTAAGGAAAAATTCGAGCGTACCAAACCGCACGTAAACGTCGGTACGATTGGTCACGTTGACCACGGCAAGACGACGCTGACGGCTGCGATCAC
>PHCH01000040.1 GCA_002840785.1 Betaproteobacteria bacterium HGW-Betaproteobacteria-4
CGGCGTCGGGCTGGCCCGCGGCGAACCGGCCTTCGACATGTTCATCGCCGCCGTGGCTCTGGCCGTCGGCGCCATTCCCGAAGGATTGCCGGCCGCCGTCACCGTCACCCTGGCCATCGGCGTCGCCCGCATGGCCAAACGGCGCGCCATCATCCGCCATCTGCCGGCCGTCGAAACGCTGGGCAGCACGACGGTCATCTGCTCCGACAAGACCGGCACGCTGACCGAAAACGCCATGACCGTGCGCGTCGTATGGTGTGCCGGCGAGGGGTATGCCGTCAGCGGCCACGGCTACAACCCGGAAGGCGCCATTTCCCACGACGAAATGCCGGCCGATATCGACGGCGCGCTGCGCGAAGGCCTGATCGCCGGGGCGCTGTGCAACGACGCCTCACTGCGCCACGAACACGGCCAATGGAAAATCACCGGCGACCCGACCGAGGCTGCGCTGCTCGTCGCGGCGCGCAAGGGCGGCCTCGACGAGCACACGCTGGGCGCGCTCTTTCCGCGCGGCGACGAACTGCCCTTCGACGCCTGCCGGCAATTCATGGCAACGCTGCATGCCAGCGACGGCGAAACGGTCGTCTATGTCAAAGGCGCCCTCGAACGGCTGTTGCCGCTGTGCGTCGATCAGTTGTCGGCGAGCGGCCAGCCGGCGCCGATCGACCACGCCGCCATCGAAAAGGCGGCCCACGCCTACGCCGGGCAGGGCATGCGCGTCCTGCTTCTGGCCCGGAAGAATTTCAATTTTGGGCAAAATTTCCGGTTGACCGTAGGCGTCATCGACCAGCTGACCCTGATCGGCCTCGTCGGCATGATCGACCCGCCGCGCAAGGCGGCCATCTCGGCGATTCGCAACTGCCATTCGGCCGGCATCCGGGTCAAGATGATCACCGGCGACCACGCCGTGACGGCGTTGGCCATCGCCCGCCAAATTGGGCTGAGCGCCGACAAAGCGCTGACCGGCGGCGAGCTGGCCTTGCTCGATGCCAGCGCCTTGGGCGAAGCCGCCCACAGCGTCGACGTCTTTGCCCGCGTCGAGCCGGAACAGAAGCTGCGCCTCGTCCGCGCCCTGCAGGCGCGGGGCGAAGTCGTCGCCATGACCGGCGACGGCGTCAACGACGCGCCGGCCCTCAAGCAGGCCGACATCGGCATCGCCATGGGCCTGGCCGGCACCGAAGTGGCCAAGGGCGCCGCCGACATGGTGCTCACCGACGACAATTTCGCCAGCATCGAAGCCGCCGTCGAGGAGGGCAGGGGTGTCTGGGACAACCTCGTCAAGTTCATCACCTGGACATTGCCGACCAATTTCGGCGAAGGCCTGGTCATCGTCGCCGCCATTCTCTTCGGCGCCACGCTGCCCATCACCCCGCTGCAAATCCTGTGGATCAACATGACCACCGCCGTCCTCCTCGGCCTGCCGCTCGCCTTCGAGCCGATCGAGCGCGGCATCATGCAGCGCCCGCCGCGCCGGCTTGAAACGCCGGTCCTCGACAGCGGCCTGATTTTCCGCATCGTGCTCGTTTCCATGCTGTTACTGGCCGGCGCCTTCGGTCTCTTCCTGCTTGAATTGCAGCAAGGTCACAGCCTCGCCGAAGCGCGCACCGTCGCCGTCAATGTCTTCGTCTTCGGCGAAATGGCCTACCTCTTCAACTGCCGCTCGCTGACCCGGGGCTTCTGGCACCTGGGCCTGTTCTCCAACCGCTGGCTGTGGGGCGGCCTCCTCAGCATGACCATCCTGCAACTGCTGATGACCTATGCGCCAACCATGAACCGGGTGTTCCAGACGGCCCCCATCGGCTGGGTCGAATGGCTGGAAATCGGCGCTGTCGGCTGGGCGATCAGTCTCATCGTCGGTATCGAGAAAAACCTGACGCAACGCCGGCGTTCCACGTGAAACCGCCTCGCCTATAATGCGGGGCTGCACAGGAGACCCCGCATGAGCTATTTCAAACACCACGTTTTTGTCTGCACCAACCAGCGCGAAGGCGGCGAGCAATGCTGCAACAACCTTGGCGGCTCAGACATGTTCGCCTACGCCAAGGACCGCATCGGCGCCCTCAAGCAGAACGGCGCCGGCGCCATCCGCATCAACAAGGCCGGCTGCCTCGGCCGCTGCGATGTCGGCCCGGTCATGGTCGTGTACCCGGAAGAAACCTGGTATTCCTTCATCGACAAGGAAGACGTCGAAGAAATCATCCAGTCCCACCTGATCGGCGGCCAGGTCGTCGACCGTCTGAAGATCTGACCCCATGCGCGTCGTCGAAGAGAAGATCCTCGTCGATGGCCCGGTCGGCAAGATCGAGGTCATCATGGAACGCCCGGATGCGCCCAAGGGCATCGCCCTGATCGCCCATCCGCACCCGATCGGCGGCGGCGCCAACACCAACAAGGTCGCCTACACGCTGGCCCGCACCTTCGTGGCGCTCGGCTACGCCGCCTTCCGCCCGAATTTCCGTGGCGTTGGCGGCACCGAAGGCGTCCATGACGAAGGCGTCGGCGAAACCGACGACCTGCTCGCCGTCCTCGAAGATGCCAAATGTCGCTGCGGCAACCTGCCCGTCGCGCTGGCCGGCTTCTCCTTCGGCGCCTACTGCCAGACCCGCTTCGCCAAGCGCCTGTCCGAAGCCAGCCACCCGGCCCAGCGCCTCGTGCTGGTCGGAACCGCCGCCGGTTTCGTCGAAGGCACCCGCCAGTACGACACCGAAGCCGTGCCGCACGACACCATCGTCATCCACGGCTCGGCCGACGACACCGTGCCGCTCGGCAACGTCCTCAACTGGGCGCAACCGCTCGACCTGCCGGTCGTCGTCGTGCCCGGCGCCGATCACTTCTTCCACCGTCGCCTGCACCTCATCCGCGACATCGTGACGCGCGCATGGCGGCACTAAACGCCAGCAATCTGCGCAAGACCTACGGCGACAGCGAAGTCGTCGCCGGTCTGTCGTTCGCCGTCGAACCGGGCACCTGCTTCGGCCTGCTCGGCCCGAACGGCGCCGGCAAGACGACGACGCTGCGCCTCTGCCTCGGCCTGACCGGGCCGGACAGCGGCGACATCACGCTCAACGGCCACGTCATTCCGGACGACGCGCAGACGGCGCGGGCGCGCATCGGCGTCGTGCCGCAATTCGACAACCTCGACCCGGATTTCACCTGCGCCGAAAACCTGCTCGTCTTCGGCCGCTACTTCGGGATCCAGGATGCCGACATCCGCGCCAAGATCCCGCAACTACTCGAATTCGCCGGCCTGACCAGCAAGGCCGACGCCAAGCTGTCCACACTCTCCGGCGGCATGAAACGCCGGCTGACCCTGGCCCGGGCGATGGTCAACGACCCCGACATCATCTTCCTCGACGAGCCAACCACCGGCCTCGACCCGCAAGCCCGCCACCTGATCTGGGACCGCCTCAAGCAGCTCAAGTCGGCCGGCAAGACGCTGATCCTGACCACCCATTTCATGGACGAAGCCGAACGCCTGTGTGACACGCTGATCGTCATCGACCACGGCCGCAAGATCGCCGAAGGCAGCCCGCGCCAGCTCATCGCCGAGCAGATCGAACCGCAGGTCGTCGAGGTTTTCGACGAATCCCACGGTCAACTGGAAAATTTCGTCAAAAATCAAAAGCACCTCGCCGAGCGCGTCGAAACCAGCGGCGAAACCGCCTTCTTCTACTGCCGCGACCCGCGCGAACTACTGGCCAAATTGGCCGATGCCGACGGCCTGCGCTACGTCCACCGCGCCTCCAACCTCGAAGACGTCTTCATCAAGCTGACCGGCCGCGAGCTGCGCGACTGAATCCGGGGAAACCCTGCCGGCCAGCGGAAACCAGCCGCAACCGATGCCACGCGGATAACTTATTTGCGCGCCAAGCTCATGTTTTGTCTGGACATTTCGCCAAATCTGCTAGAATGCTGCAATCAGCTTGGATTGGAATCGCAATGCGTTGGATCTTCGTCGCGGCAGTGCTCGCATTTTCGGCAGTGGAAGTTTGTGCCTCGGAACCGGTTTCCGTCTGACGCTCGAACAATCCGACCGCCTGCGCGCCGCCAAAAAAGCGCGACTCGCCAAGAAAAAGGCCTCGCCAACCTTGATGCTGACCCGGACCGAGCGTCGCCAGGTCGCGCTACTGATGGCCAGCAGCAAATCCGGAGAGGCTCGCGCCTTCTCCTACGACCCGAACGAAAACTATCAGGGCAGCCTTGAAGATCTCGATCTGCACCGCTCGTTCAGCCGCCCCAAGGTCGTTGACGAACCCAATGCCAACGAAGCCGAGGCCGATGATCTACCCGGTCACATCCGTCTGCGCCTGATGCTGGCGCGGCTCAAGGCCGTCGAGGCACACGCCCTGAATCAGGCGGCAGATAACGACGAGTCGCTCCCCGACAGCGTCCTGTTGCGCCTGAAAGACGCCCGTCTGAAGGCAGTTGAAGCGCATCAGCGCAAGTTTGGCTAAGCCTCGTTTTCAGCCCAGCAGGGCATCCACCGCAGCAGAAAAATCGTCGTAAATCGCGGCCGGACGAATGTCCGGATGCGCGTCGTCGCCGGCCCTGAACTTCCCCGTCCGCACCAGAATTCCCGGAATTCCGGCCGCCTGCGCGCCGCCGATGTCATCGCTCAGATCGTCCCCGATCAGCACAGCCTCCGCCGCACCAACGCCCAGTTCGGCCAGTGCCGCCGCGAAGAAAGCCGGTGCCGGCTTGCCGGTGATTTCGGCCGTGATCCCGGCCGAATATTCCAGGCCGGCGACAAAGGCGCCCATATCGAGCGACAGGCCGTCCGACTCCATGAAATAGCGATTGCGCGCCATGGCCATGAGCGGCAGGCCCTGCACGAGCAACCGGAAGGCGCGGTTGAGGATGGGGTAGGTGAAATGCGTCCCCATGTCGCCGAGCACGATCACATTCGGATCGGCAGCGCTTTCGCCCATTTCCTCGGCAATGTCGGGATGGACCAGCCATAGCGGGCGCAAACCCCGGCTACGAACCAGCGTTCGCGCAGCCAGCGCCGCCGTCTGGATCTCGCCGGCGGCCAGCGTGAACCCCATGCGCTGCAATTTGGCGAACAGGATGTTGCTCGGCGTGCGTGTCGTATTGGTCAGGAAACGCAAGGGCAGGCCCGATGCCCGCAGCCGGTCAAGCGCCCGCACCGCCCCCGGCAAGGCGTCATCCCCGGTGTGCAGGACGCCGGCCAGATCGATCAATACCGCCTTGGGTGAAGTTGTCGGCGCCATTTCCGCTCCCTCGATAAAATTTTGACCGTTGTTCGATTGTGGTTTTTGGCGAAAGTTTAACCCGCGCCGCCGTGCCGGTCCTGCCTTTGCGCCAGCGTTCTGGCGACACGTTGCGACGGCTTTTCGCGGTCTTTCAACAGGCCGTGCAGACAAACCGGATTGGCCCGGGCGCCGCTAGCCTGATAGTCGGCGAGCAGGGTCTGGCGGACGCTCTCCTTTTTCATCCCAAGCACCCCGGTCAGGTAATCGAACAGGCTGTCGAGCAGTTTTTCCGGCGTCAGGCGGCTGGTCTGGCCGGTGCTTTGCCACAGCCAGTCGGCGAAGGCGAGGAAGGCATTGAAGGGCGAGGGGCCGGCGAGCAGGATGGGCAGGGTTTGCGGGAAACGGCCGGAGTTGGCGAGCAGGTCCCAGTAGCGGGCCAGGCGGGTGAAGCGCTCGACCGTTGGCGCGTCGACGACGGCGGTTTGGCGGACGGTGTAGGGCGGTTCGGCGTCGTAGTCCATGCCGTGAGCGACCGTATGGCGGGCGATCGGCGTGCCGCGCAGGCGTTTGAGGACGCCGAGCTGGATTTCGTGCGGACGCAGCGCGTAGAGGCGGTCGAAGCCGGCGGCGAAGCTGGCCAGCGTTTCGCCGGGCAGGCCGAAAATGAGATCAGTGTGCAGGTGGGCGTGGCTGTGACTGACCAGCCAGGCGAGGTTTTCGCAGGTCTTGGCGTTGTCCTGCCGGCGCGAGATGGCTTGTTGGACCTCCGGGTTGAAGGTCTGGATGCCGACTTCGAACTGCAGCACGCCGGGCGGGAAACGGGCGATCATTTCCTTCAGGCGTTCGGGCAGGTGATCGGGGATCACTTCGAAATGCAGGAATAGATCCGGCGTCAGGCGGTTGAGGAAGAATTGCAGGATGGTCAGCGAGCTGTCGATCTTGAGATTGAAGGTGCGGTCGACGAACTTGAAGTTGCGCGCCCCGCGCTCGTGGAGCGTTTCCAGCGCGGCGAGGAAGCGCTCTTGCTCGAAAGCCCAAGCCGTCTTGTCGAGCGAACTGAGACAGAACTCGCACTTGAACGGGCAGCCGCGCGACGCTTCGACGTAGAGCAGACGATGCGCCAGATCGTCGGCGCTGAACTCGGCGTAGGGCAGGGCGATCTCGGCCAGCGCCGGCTGCTCGCCGGGGATCACTTTCATGAGCGGCTGCGGCCCGTCGAGCAGGGCGCGGCACAATTTGGGGAAACTCACGTCGCCCCAGCCGGTGATCAGGTGGTCGGCCAGCCGGACGATTTCCTGTTCAGACCATTCGTAACTGACTTCCGGCCCGCCGAGGACGATTTTCAGCGTCGGGCGGGCTTGCTTGAGCCGGCGGACGACCTCAGTCGTTTGCACGACGTTCCAGATATAGACGCCGAAACCGATGATCTGCGGCTCCTCGGCAAGCAGCGCAGCGACGATTTCCGCCACCGGCCGGGCGATGGTGAATTCGCGCAACACCGTCCGTTCGCGCAGCCCGGCGCCGCCATGCCGGTCCATGTTGGCGAGCAGGTAGCGCAGGCCGAGAGAGGCGTGGATGTATTTGGCGTTGAGCGTACTCAGGATGATGGCGGGCGGCATTTCGCCATTTTGACAGCTTCGCCGAGGCCATCCGAAGTGATCCCACGGTCAACCGGAAAAAAGGGCAAAAATCGAAATCGACTGGGCACAGAACTTAAACGCTAGCGTCTTGGACAGAGGCTAAAATGCGTCTTCCATTTCGCTCGTTCCTGGCCCCATGCTGCCTCAACCCTCCCTGCTCGGCTGGCTTCCCGTCTGGCAACGCAATTTCCTGGTCTGGCGCAAGCTGGCCCTGCCGTCCATCCTCGGCAACCTGGCCGATCCGCTGATCTACATGCTCGGCCTCGGCTACGGCCTGGGTGCCATGCTGCCGACCATCGAAGGCCAGCCCTACATCGCTTTCCTGGCCGGTGGCACGGTCTGCGCCTCGACCATGAATGCCGCCACTTTCGAGGCCCTGTACTCGGCCTTTTCGCGCATGCACGTCCAGAAAACCTGGGAAGCCATCCTCAACACGCCGCTCGGGCTGGGCGATGTCGTCGCTGGCGAACTGTTCTGGGCGGCGACCAAATCGCTGCTCTCGGGCGCCGCCATTCTCGTCGTCATCACCGCCATGGGCCTGACCAACGGCCCGCTCATGCTCTGGGCGCTGCCGGCCATCGTCCTCACCGGGCTGGCCTTCGCCGCCCTCGGCGCCCTGGTCCGCCCGCTGCTCGCCGGCCAGGTCCCGGCCGACGCCCTGATCCACATCATGGCGCTGCTCGCCACGGCGGCCGTAGCCTTCACTGTCGCCCTCCACCTGACCCGGCGCCGCCTGCTCAAGTAGAATTCGCTAATGGAAACCCTGCTCGTCATCACCAACTGCCCGGACGAAGAAACCGCCAACGCCATCGCGCTCGCCGCGGTTGAGTCCAAGCTGGCCGCCTGCGTAAACATCCTGCCGCGCGTCCAGTCGGTCTATCGCTGGCAGGGCAAGGTCGAATCGACCTCTGAAATTCCGCTTTTTTTCAAGTCGACCGTAGCAAACTACCCGGCGCTCGAAGCCAGAATCCGCCAACTCCATCCCTACGAGCTGCCCGAAATCATCGCCCTGCCGCTCAGCCACGGCTTGCCCGCCTACCTCAACTGGGTGGCGGCAGAAACGACCCCATGACCATGCGCCTCCTCTTCCTCGTTTTCGCCTTTTTCATCTCGCTCGCCCACGCCGAGGAATTCCTCGACCCGGCCGTCGCCTTCAAGCCCTCGGTCAAGGCGCTCGACGGCCAGACGCTCGAAATCAGCTACGAAATCGCCAAGGGTTACTACCTCTACCGTGACAAGTTCCGCTTCCGCGTCGAGGGCGAAACAGTCACGCTCGGCGCGCCAAGCTTGCCCAAGGGCAAGGAACATAACGACGAAAATTTCGGCAAGGTCGAGGTTTATTACAACTCGGTCGCCATCCGCGTCCCGGTCGAGCGCGTGTCCTCCGGCCCCTTGCCGCTCAAACTCAACGTCACCTCGCAGGGTTGCGCCGATGCCGGCGTCTGCTATCCGCCGCAAACCCAGCCGCTCAGCGTCGAGCTGCCCGACCCGGCCAGCGCACCGCCGGCCTCGGCCGCCCCGGCCGACGGCGACGAAAGCGGCCGGATCGCCGACACGCTCAAGAACGCCGGCTTCTGGACCAGCCTCGCCTTTTTCTTCATCGCCGGCCTCGGCCTGTCGCTGACCCCCTGCGTCTTCCCGATGATCCCCATTCTGTCCGGCATCATCGCCGGTCAGGGCCACAAGAATTCCCACGCCCGCGGTTTCGCGCTATCCATGGCCTACGTCCTCGGCATGGCCGTCACCTACGCCGCAGCCGGCGTCGCCGCCGGCCTGAGCGGCACGCTGATTTCCGCCGCGCTGCAAAACCCGTGGGTGCTCGGCAGTTTCGGGCTGGTTTTCGTCGTCCTCTCGTTCTCGATGTTCGGCTTCTACGAACTGCAATTGCCCACCGCGCTGCAAAGCAAGTTGTCGGAAGAATCCGGCCACCTGCAGGGCGGGCGCGGCATCGGCGTTTTCCTGATGGGCGCGCTGTCGGCGCTTATCGTCGGGCCCTGTGTTGCCGCGCCGCTGGCCGGTGCGCTGCTCTACATCGGGCAGACAGGCGACGCCGTATTCGGTGGCGCCGCGCTCTTCGTCATGGCCCTCGGCATGGGCGCGCCGCTGATTGCCGTCGGCATCGCCGGCGGTTCGCTGCTGCCGAAAACCGGACCGTGGATGGAAGGCGTCAAGAAAGCGTTTGGCGTGCTGCTGCTGGCTACCGCCGTCTGGCTCGTTTCGCCGGTCGTCCCGGCGGTGGTTTCGATGCTGGCCTGGGCGGCGCTACTCATCATCCCGGCCATCTATCTCCACGCCCTCGACCCGCTGCCGCCGCACGCCAAGGGCTGGCACCGTTTCTGGAAAGGTATCGGCATCGTCATGCTGCTGACCGGTGCCGCGCTGCTCATCGGCGCCCTGGCCGGCGGCCGCGATCCGCTGCAACCGCTGGCCGGACTGCGCGGGCCGGCCGTCGCCGCCGAAGAGACAAAGCTGCCGTTCGAGCGCATCGCCTCGGTGGCCGAACTCGACGCCAGAGTCAACGCCGCCGGCCGCCCGGTCATGCTCGATTTCTACGCAGACTGGTGCGTTTCGTGCAAGGAAATGGAGCGTTTCACCTTCGCCGACCGCGCTATTCGGGCCAAACTGGCTGGTTTCACGCTGTTGCAGGCCGATGTCACGGCCAATACCGAGGACGACAAGGCTTTATTGGCCAGATTCAAGCTGTTTGGCCCGCCGGGCATCATTTTCTACGATGCCAAAGGGCAGGAAAACAAGGCTGTGCGCATCGTCGGCTTTCAGGACGCGGCACAGTTCATGAAATCCCTGCAGCAGGTCGCCAGCGCCGGTTAAAGATCCCCAGCCGACGCGCTGCGCAGCGCCTGGCGCAAACTCAGGAGGCCGAACACGGCCCCGGTCAGCGCCCCGGCCAGTACATCAAGCGCGACATGCTGACGGGTCGCCATGGTGGACCACAGGATGGCCAGGCAGTGCAGCCAGATCAGCCCTGACACCCAGCGGCGCCCCCCCATGGCCCGGGCAATCCGCGCCAGCCAGATGGCAGCAAAAACCGCCGAGGCGACATGCAACGAAGGACAGGCGTTGCCGCTGGCATCGACATCCTTGATCATCGCCATTTCCGGATAGAGGCTCCAGTCGATGCCGGCCGGCGGCACACCGGTCGGGAACAGCCAGAAAATGCCCAGGCAGAACAGACACAGGGCCGCCATCCAGATGCCGAAGTGGACGAGCGGCTGGATTTCCCTGAGCAGCGCGGCCGGCAGCGAAGCGTAGACCCACAGCGAGGCATAGACGGGAAAGGCCAGCCCGCTGACCGGAATCCACGCATCGATAAAAATCAGGGGCATTTCCGTTACCGGAAACAGCGGATTGCGCAGCACGCCGAAATAGGCCCAGAAAAAGAGCAGCATGAAGGCTGCCGTACCGACTGCCTTGAGCGGCATCTGGTAGGCCATTCGTGCGGCGATCTGCCGTATCCAGTGCGATCTGGCGGGCGGAAGCATGGTTGGCGCGATGGAGTGGTTTGGCATGAATTGAGACGCATGGTAGCAAAACACGTACAGCCATAGGTAGCTGTCGGCAAAGCCTGCCACCTTTGCGGCAAGCCTTTGGAAAACATGGCCTTTCGGCTAAAATCGCCGGCTATGGATTCCATTGGCCTGATTCGCGAATTTCTCCAGGACCGCCTTGGCAAAACCCCCCAGACCGTCGGCGAAATGGTATCGCTGATGGACGGGCTGATCGCCAGCCAGAAGTCCTGAACGATGAGCCAGCGGCGGGTGGCGATTACTGGCCTCGGGCTGGTCAGCCCTTATGGCGGCGACCTCGCTGATTTCTTCGGGCGCCTGTGCGCCGGCGAATCGGCCGTGCGCTACCTGCTCACCGACGATCTGCCGCGCCCGCTATCCATTCCCTTTGTCAGTTGCCCCGGCTTCGACCCCGATGCCGCGCTCGGCAAGCCGCTCGCCTCGATGATGGATCGTTTCGCCCAGCTCGCCATGGCTGCGGCCTTCTCCGCCTGGGACGACAGCGGCCTGCCGCGTCAGGCTGAAGGTGACAAGCGCGACGATTGGGGTGTCGCCTGGGGCACCGCGCTGGGTGGCACGCTGGCCTACGAAAAAGGTTACCGCGAGCTGTGGCAGAAGGGGCGCGAACGCTTGTCGCCGCTGTCCGTCGTGCTCGGCATGAACAACGCGGCCAACGCCCACATTTCGATCCAGCTCGGGCTGGGCGGCGTCAGCATGAGCCACACGGTGGCCTGCGCCTCGTCGGCCATCGCCATCGGCGAAGCTTTCCGCCGCGTGCGCAGCGGCGAGGCAACGGTGATGCTGACCGGCGGCTCCGATGTGCCGCAGGCCTACGGTGTTGCCCGCGCCTGGGAGGCCTTGCGCGTCATGGCGCCGGGCGATGCCGAGACCTCGCCGATGGCCTGCCGGCCGTTCTCCGCCGAGCGTCGCGGCCTGGTGCTGGGCGAGGGCGGGGCGGCCCTGGTCCTCGAAGACTGGGACCATGCCGTCGCCCGCGGCGCCCGCATCCACGGCGAAATGGTCGGCTACGGCACGACTTGCGACCACAGCCATCTGGTCCGCCCGGAAGCGGCCGGCCAGATCCGCGCCATCGGCCTGACCCTGGCCGACGCCGGCCTGAACGCTGCCGACATCGATTACGTCAATGCCCACGGCACGGCGACGGCCGAAGGCGATCCGGTCGAAGTCGCCGCCCTAAAGGCGGTTTTTGGCGATGGCACCGCCGCCCTGCCGGTCAGCGCCACCAAGTCCATGCACGGCCACCTGCTCGGCGCGGCCGCTGCCATCGAGGCCATCGTCACCATCCTTGCCTTGCGTGAGGGGACGATTCCACCCACCGCCCATCTGGCTGCGCTCGACCCGGACTGCGCCGGTGTCGATCACGTGACGACGGCCCGTCACGGCCAGCCACTGCGCGCCGCCCTGTCCAATTCCTTCGCTTTCGGCGGCAGCAACGCGGTCCTCGCGTTTCGCGCCGTCGACCTGTAACTCATCGGAAGCACCGCCATGTCTGAAGCCAATTCGCCCGCAAACATCGAAGCCCTGTTGCCGGAAGTCGGCGAGCTGATCGTCACGGCGCTCAACCTCGACGTGCCGCCGGCCGACATCGAGCCGGATGCGCCGCTGTTCGGCGAAGGCCTTGGCCTCGACTCGATCGACGTGCTCGAAATCGCCCTGGTCATTTCGAAGAAATACGGCTTCCAGCTCAAGTCGGACAACGAAGACAACCTGCGCATCTTCTCGTCGCTGCGCGCCTTGTCCACCCATATCGCGTCCCAGCGGACCAAATGAGCCTGTCCCCGGGCCAGCTGCTGCGCGGCCTGGCCGTCGTCGTCTTTCTCGCCGCCTGGGCCTTCCTCGCCCACACCGGCAGCGCCGGCGAAGGTTCCGGCGATCTCGCGGTACTGCTCGGCGTCGCCCCCATCGGCGCGGCGCTCGGCCTGCTGCTCTGGCGCAGCAGCCACCCGGCACTGACCGGCACCGGCATCCTCGCCATGCTCGGCGGCTTGGCCTGGTATTGGCCGACCCTGCGCGAAAATGTCGCGCTGCTCTTCTTCATCCAGCACCTCGGCACCAACCTGGCGCTCGGCGCGCTGTTCGGGCGCAGCCTGCTCGGCGACGGCGAAGCCCTCATCACGCAGCTCGCCCGCGCCGTGCATCAGGGCGAACTGTCCGAGCGCAAGCGCCTCTACACGCGCCAGGCAACGCTGGCCTGGACGCTGTTTTTCCTGGGCAATGCGCTGATTTCGGCCATTCTCTGGCTGCTCGCCCCGCACCCCGTCTGGTCGATTTTTGCCAACCTGATGTCGGCTCCGCTGCTCGCCGCCATGTTCATCGGCGAACACCTCTGGCGGGCCAGGGTGCTGCCGCCGGACGAACGGCCGAGCATCGCCCAGGTCGCCCGCGCCTACCGCATGCGCAACCGGCAGCCCGGGCCGGCGACCGATCTCAAGACGCCGCAGCCGCCCGCCAATCCTTCATGAATACCATTCCGCTGCTCGCCCACGGCGACCTTGACGCCGTTTTCGCCTGGACGCCGGAAGGCCCGATCAGCGTCGGCGACTACCTGGCCGACGCCCACTGGCTGGCCGAACGGTTGCCGGCCACCGGCTATCTGCTCAACCTCTGCCACGACCGTTACCGCTTTGCCGTCGGCTTCGCGGCCGGCCTGCTGCGCGGCATGACCAGCCTGCAACCGTCGTCGCAATCGCCGGAAACCCTCCGCCGCCTGCAGGCCGAGTACGCCGGGCTGGTTTGCCTGTGCGACGGCGCCGCCGACACGCTCGACCTGCCGCGCCTCGATTTCCCCGAGACTCCCACGGTCAACCGGAAAAAAGAGCCAAAACCGAAAACGGCCATCCCACAGATTCCGGTCGACCACCTCGCCGCCATCCTGTTCACCTCCGGCTCGACCGGCCTGCCGCAGGCCCAGCGCAAGACCTGGGGCAAGCTGGTCGCCAACGGCCGTTCGGAAGCCATCGCCCTCGGCCTCGACCGCCAGCCGCACGCCATCGTCGGCACCGTCCCGGTCCAGCACAGCTACGGTTTCGAATCGACCTTCCTGCTCGCCCTGCACGGCGGCTGCGCCTTCTGGGCCGGCAAGCCGTTCTATCCGCAGGACATCGCCAGCGCGCTGGCCGCCGTGCCGCAGCCGCGCCTGCTTGTCACCACGCCTTTCCACCTGTCGGCGCTGCTCTCCGCCGAAATCGAGCTGCCGCCCATCGACCTGCTACTCTCCGCCACCGCGCCGCTATCGACGACGCTGGCCGCCGAAGCTGAAGCCCGCACCGGCGCCCCGCTGCATGAAATCTACGGCTCGACCGAATCCGGTCAACTCGCCACCCGGCGCACCACGGCCGGCGCCGCATGGACGCCGCTGCCCGGCGTCCGTCTCGAACAGGATGGCGACGACACCGTGGCCTGCGCCGGCCACGTCGAAGGCCGCGTCGCGCTGTCCGACCTCATCGAACTGCTGCCCGACCAGCGTTTCCTGCTCCACGGCCGGCATGCCGACCTCGTCAACATCGCCGGCAAACGCACCTCGCTGGCCTATCTCAATCATCAGCTTTCTGCCGTGCCCGGCGTCGTCGATGGCGCCTTCTTCCTGCCCGACGAGGAAGGCCCGGACGGCATCACCCGCCTGACCGCCTTCGTCGTCGCCCCCGGCCTGAGCGCCCGACAAGTCAGCGTCGAACTGCGCCAGCGCATCGACGCCATCTTCCTGCCCCGGCCACTCGTCCTCGTCGACGAGCTGCCGCGCAACAGCACCGGCAAGCTGCCGCGCGCCGAATTGCAGGCGTTGTACGCCGAGAAGGTCAGCCATGGCGGACGCTGAATACCGCTGGCTGGTCCCGGCCGACCACCCGGCTTTCGCCGGGCATTTTCCCGGCCGGCCCATCGTGCCGGGCGTCGTTTTGCTCGACCGCGCCATCCTGTTCGCCGAAGAAATGCTCGGCGAGGCTGGCAAATGCGGCCGCAACTGGCAGGTCGGCAACGCCAAGTTTTTCAGCCCGGTCGGCCCGGAGGAAGCGCTTACTTTCTCACTAACAACCAAACCGAGCGGAGCCATCGCCTTCACCGTGCGCGCCGCCGAGCGCGACGTGGCCTCCGGCAGCCTGACCGCCGCCGCGCCATGAGCCGGAAAGAGCCGACCGACGCCGACTGGATGCGTCAGCAGGAACGCAGCAATCTGGCCATCCTCAAGCTCATGGTGTGGATTTCGCTGACCTTCGGCCGCCGGGTCGGCCGGCTCGTCCTCTACGGCATCGCCGCCTATTTTGTCCTGTTCGCCCCGCGCGCTCGCCGCTTCAGCCGCGACTACCTGCATCTGGCGCTCAATCGCTGGGCTGAATGGTCGGACGGCTTCCGCCACGTTTTCAGCTTCGCGAGCACGATCCACGACCGGATCTACCTGCTCAACGACCGTTTCGACCTTTTCGACATCGAAATCATCGGCAACGAAGCTGTCCAGAAAGTCGCCGCCGAGCACCCCGGCGCCTTGCTCATCGGCGCCCACCTCGGCAGCTTCGAAGTCCTGCGCGCCGTCGGGCGAGGGCAGCAGGGCCTCAAGGTGGCGATGATGATGTACGAGGAAAACGCCCGCAAAATCAATTCGACCCTCGAGGCGATCAACCCGGCGGCGAGCCAGGACATCATCCCGCTCGGCCGCATGGATTCGATGCTGCAGGCCCGCGACAAGCTCGACGACGGCTATCTCGTCGGCATGCTGGCCGACCGCGGGCTGGGCGACGATGCTACGGTCGACTGCGATTTTCTCGGAAAACCGGCACCGTTCCCGCTCGGCCCCTTCCGCATGGCGGCCATGCTGCGCCGCCCGGTTTTCTTCATGACTGGGCTGTACCTCGGCGGCAACCGCTACCAGCTGCATTTCGAGCCGCTGGCCGATTTTTCCCATACGACTCGTGAAGAACGCGACACTGCCATTCTGGCAGCCATGCAACACTACGCCGACCGCCTGACGTATTTTTGCCGCCTGGCGCCGTACAACTGGTTCAATTTCTTCGATTTCTGGCAGAAAAAATGATCAAACGTTTCCTCGGCTGTCTTTTTCTGCTGGCATTGGCCCTGCCGGCCAGCGCCGCCTTCGATGTCGGCCAGCTCATGACCGACCTCGCCAGGAACAAGGGCGGCAAGGCGAAATTCACCGAGAAAAAATACATCTCGCTGCTCGACAAACCGGTCGTCTCGTCGGGCGAAATGAGCTACACGGCGCCCGACCGGCTGGAAAAACGGACTCTGGTGCCCAAGATCGAAACCTTGTTGCTCGACAAGGACATCCTGTCCATTGAGCGCGAGAAGCAGAAACTCAGCATCAACCTGGCCAACCAGCCCGAAGCCCTGGCCTTCGTGGACAGCATCCGCGGCACGCTGTCCGGCAACCGGGCAGCGCTCGAGAAAAATTATGCCCTGCATTTATCGGGCAATGCCGACAAGTGGGTGCTCACACTGCTGCCCAGCGACCAGAAAATTTCCGCCCTCGTGCTGCGCATCACGGTCAGCGGCAGCAAGAGCCTGATCCGCAGCATCGAGTACCTGCAGGCCGATGGTGACCGTTCGGTGCTCAACATGGAGCCTATCGTCAGCAAATGAGCGCGGCCGGCCGTGCCTTCCTGATCTGGCTGCTGGCCATGCTGGCCGGGGCGACCGTCGTCTGGAACAGCCATTTTTCGGCCGACATGTCCTTTTTCCTGCCGGGCAAGCCGAGTCCGGCGCAGCAGGTACTGGTCGACCAGTTGAAGGAGGGCGTCGTCTCCCGCCTGCTCATGGTCGCCATCGCCGGCGGCGAGGCGACGCAGCGGGCGGCCATTTCGCGCCAATTACACGGTCGACTGGAAAAATTGCCCGAATTCGTCGCCGTCGAGAACGGCCAGGCCGGCAGCCTCGATGCCGACCGCGACTTCCTGTTCCGCCACCGTTACCTGCTCAGCCCGGCCGTCAAGCCTGAACGTTTCACCGTGGACGGCCTGCGCGACAGCATCGCCAACAGCGTCGATCTGCTCGCCTCGCCGGCCGGCATGATGATCAAGCCGCTGCTGCCACGCGACCCGACCGGCGAAATGATCGAACTGCTTTCCGGCCTCAACGCCGGCGCCCAACCCAATGTGCGCGAGGGCGTCTGGGCCTCGCGCGACGGCGAACGGGCCATGCTGCTCATCCAGAGCGCCGCCCTCGGCTCCGATACCGATGCCCAGGAACGGGCCATCGCCACCATCCGCAGCCACTTCGCCGAGAGCGCCCAATACGCCGGCGTCAGCGATGCCCGCATCGAGATTTCCGGCCCCGGCGTTTTCGCCGTCAAGTCGCGGGCAACGATCAAGAGCGAGGTCAGCAAGCTGTCGGCGATCAGCATGCTGGCCATCGTCGCCGTGCTGTTCTTCGTCTATCGCTCGGCCCGCCTGCTCAGCCTCGGCCTCCTGCCCGTGGTCAGCGGCGCACTGGCTGGCGTCGTCGCCGTCAGCCTCGTTTACGGCACGGTGTTCGGCATCACCGTTGGCTTTGGCGCGGCGCTGATCGGTGAGGCGGTCGATTACTCGATCTACTATTTCGTCCAGTCCGGCCGGCTCGGCGCGGCTGAATGGCGGGCGCGCTTCTGGCCGACCATCCGGCTCGGCGTGCTGACCTCCGTTTGCGGCTTTGCGGCGCTGCTCTTTTCCGGCTTCCCCGGCCTCGCCCAACTCGGCCTCTATTCGCTGAGCGGCGTGCTCACCGCCGCGCTGGTCACCCGTTTCATCCTGCCCGCGCTGGCCGGCAACGACCATCCGATCCGCGACCTCGCCCACCTCGCACCGCCGCTCAAACGCGCCATCGGCGTCCTCCAGGGCCTGCGCTGGCAGGTCATTTTGCTGACCGTCGCCGCCGCCACGCTCCTCGTCGTCAACCGCGATCAACTCTGGCACCCGAACCTGTCGGCGCTGAGCACCGTCAGCGCCGAAGACTCGGCGGCCGACATGGCGCTGCGCGCCGATATCGGCGCCCCGGATTCGCGCTACATGGCGGTGATCACCGCCGCCGACCGCGAAGCCGCGCTGCAGGCGGCCGAACGGGCCGGGCAAAAGCTCGACGCGCTGGTCGCCGAGGGGGTCATCGGCGGCTACGACAGCCCGGCCCGCTTCCTGCCCAGCCAGGCCATGCAGGCCACCCGCCGGGCCAGCCTGCCGGAGGCGAACGAGCTGGCGGCGCGCCTGCAACTGGCGCAGGCCGATTCGCCGCTCGCCGCCAACAAGCTCGGCCCCTTCCTCGACGAAATTGCCCAGGCAAAGAAGCAGGGCAGCATCAGCCGCCAAACGCTCGACGGCACCAGCCTGGCGCTGGCCGTCGATTCGCTGCTGCTGCAGCGCCCGGACGGCTGGAGCGTGCTGCTGCCGCTGCGCCCGCCGGGGGGAGAGAAGGGCGTAGACATCGCCATCGAACCGGTGCGCGCCGCGCTGGCCGGCAGCGGTGCGCTGCTCATCGACATGAAGGTCGAGTTCGACCGCCTCTACAACGACTATCTCGACGAAGCGACTCTGCTTTCGCTGGCCGGCTTCGTCGCCATCGTCGCATTGCTCGCCGTCACCCTGCGTTCCGCCCGCCGGCTCGGTGCCGTCCTGCTGCCACTGCTCCTCGCCGTCATCCTGATCATCGCCGGCGTCCATCTGGCCGGCGAGAAGCTGCACCTCATGCACCTCATCGGCATGCTACTGATCGTCGCCGTCGGCTCCAATTACGCCTTGTTCTTCGACCGGGCCGACAAGGAGCGGCGGCTCGATGCGCCGACCCTGGCCTCGATGGCCATCGCCAACCTGACCACCGCCATCGGCTTCGGCACGCTCGCCTTGTCCAGCGTGCCGGTGCTCCACGCCGTCGGCATCACCGTCGGCCCGGGCGCCGTGCTGGCGCTGCTCCTGGCGGCCTGTTTTTCGGGGAAGGACCGTGACTGAGCGCATTCCTACGGTCAACCGGACAAATTGGCCAAAAATGAAATCTCACGTTTCACGTGAAACCGGCACATGAGCAGCGCGCTTAGAACCCTGCACCATGACGTCGGCGGCGACAGCCTGCTCGTCCTGCTGCCCGGTGCCTACATGACGCCCGAGCACTTCGCCGCCAACGGCTTTTTTGCCGACGCCGCCGTGCGCCATCTCAAGCTCGACATCGTTGCCGTCGACCTCGGCCTCGACGCCGTGTCGAGCGGCGACGCGCTGCCCGCCGTCATCGAGCAGATTCTGATCCCGGCCCGCGCCAAATACCGGCAGGTCTGGCTCGGCGGCATTTCGCTCGGCGGCCTGCTCGCCCTGTGCCTCAACGCCGACCAACCCGGCCTCGTCGACGGCCTGTGCCTGATCGCGCCGTACCCCGGCAGCCGGCTGACCACCAACGCCATCAAGCGGGCCGGCGGCCTCGATGGCTGGCAGCCGACGGCCGTCGACCTGAGCGACCCCGAGTTCCGCGCCTACCGCTGGCTCACGGCACCACCGGCCGGCTTCCCGGTCTTCGTCGGCTACGGCACCGAAGACCGCTTCGCCGACGGCATGCAGGCCATCGCCGAGCGCTTCCCGGCTGCCGCCCGGTGCGCCTTGCCGGGCGACCACGACTGGCCGGTGTGGCGCGATTTATGGGAACATTTTCTCAACCTTGGCCACTTCGCCACCTGACATGCCGACGCGCTGGAAGCCGACCTTCGCCATCAAAGCCACGCTCGCCGTGCACGCCGCGGCGGCCGTCGGCTGCGTGCTGGCGCCGGCCATGTGGCCTTGGGCCGTCGGCGCCCTGGTCATCAACCACGCCATCATCACGACGGCCGGCCTGCTGCCGCGCACGACGCTGCTCGGCCCCAATCTCAACCGCCTGCCAGACGACGCCGTCGCCCGCCGCGAAGTCGCCATCACCATCGACGACGGCCCCGACCCCGAGGTCACGCCGCAAGTCCTCGACCAGCTCGACGCCGCCAACGCCAAGGCCACCTTCTTCTGCATCGGCTGGCGCGCCCGCGAAAACCCGGCGCTGTGCCGCGAAATCGTCGCCCGCGGCCATCGCGTCGAGAACCATGGCGATAGCCATTCCAAGGCCTTCGCCTTCTTCGGCCCGGGCCGCATGAAGGCCGACATCGCCGCCGCCCAGGCCACTTTCGCCGAGATCACCGGCCAGCCGCCACGCTACTTCCGCGCCACGGCCGGCCTGCGCAACCCCTTCCTCGACGCCGTCCTGCACGGACTCGACCTCACGCTGGCGAGCTGGACCCGCCGCGCCTACGACACCCGCTGCACCGACCCGGACATCGTTTTCCAGCGCCTCAGCCGCAACCTCGGCCCCGGCGACATCCTGCTCCTGCACGACGGCCACGCCGCCCGCACGGCAGACGGCCAGCCGGTCATTCTCGCCGTGCTGCCGCGCCTGATCACCGCGCTGCGCCAACATTCACTCAACCCCGTCACGCTGCCCAACGCCACATCATGACCAAGCGTTTCCTGCGCACCCTGCTCGACGAAGCCAGCCGCCCGTTCATCGGCGGCGGCCATTTCGCCTACCACTACGCGCGCGGCAAGCTGTCCTCCGACAGCATCTTCCGCGAGATCCTCAAGCGCGGCCTGTTCCCGGCCGAAGGCCGTTACCTCGACCTCGGCTGCGGCCAGGGCAGCCTGTTTTCCTGGCTGCTCGCCGCCCGCCATCTGTACGAGGCCGGCAATTGGCCGAAAGACTGGCCGGCCGCGCCGAAAGCCCTGAGCCTGCGCGGCATCGAACTCATGCAGAAGGACGTCGACCGCGCTGCCAAGGCGTTCGGCCCCGATCACCCTGTCCTGCGCATCGAGCAGGGCGACATGACCAAGGCTGACTTCGGCCAGGCTGACGTCATCACCATCCTCGACGCCCTGCATTATTTTGATCACGCCCACCAGAAAGACGTCATCAAGCGCATCCGCGCCGCCTTGCCGCCCGGCGGACTGTTCCTGACCCGCGTCGGCGACGCCTCGGCCGGCCTGCCTTACCACCTGTGCAACTGGGTCGATCACGCCGTCACCTTCGTCCGCGGCCACCGCCTGCCGCGCCTCTACTGCCGGCCGCTGGCCGAGTGGATCGCCCTGCTCGAAAGCCTCGGCTTCACGGTCGAAACCGATCCGATGAACGACATCAAGCCCTTCGCCAACGTCATGCTCGTTTGCCGCGTTCCGAGCTGAGCCAATGCGTCGCAGCCGCCTGGCCGTCCTCACTGCAGCACTGCTTGCCACGCTGGCCGGCTGCTCGCTGTTCGAGGAAGGCGAGGAGGAGGGCGGCGCGCTGCCTTCCGACATGGCCCGCCGCGCCGATGGCCGGACAGCCACCGCCTGGCCGACCTCGCTGCCCGAAGCCGATGTCAAAAAGCGCATCGTCCGCCTCATTCCCAGCTACGCCAAAGACCGCGCCGGCTGGGCCAGCGACCTGCACACCGCTTTCAAGGCGCTGGAAGTGCCGCACGCGACGCAAACCTACTGCGCCGCCATCGCCATCATCGAACAGGAATCCAGCTTCCAGGCCGACCCGAGCGTGCCCGGCCTGCCCCGCATCGTGCGCAGCGAACTCGAGAGCCGGGCCGGCCGCTACGGCGTGCCGTCGCTGCTCGTCAACGCCGCGCTGGCCAAGAAATCGCCTGACGGCAAGAGCTACAACGAGCGCATCGACGGGCTGAAAACCGAGAAGCAAGTCAACGCGCTGTTCGAAGACATGACCGGCGAACTGCCTTTCGGCCGCCAGTTGTTCGCCGACTACAACCCCGTGCGCACCGGCGGGCCGATGCAGGTCAGCATCGATTTCGCCACGCAACAGGTCAGGGAGCGCGATTACCCGTACCCGATGGCCAAAAAAGTCCGCGACGAGGTGTTTACGCGGCGCGGCGGCGTCTATTTCGGCAGCGCCATCCTGCTCGACTACGAAGTGCCCTACGACAGCATCGTCTATCGTTTTGCCGACTTCAACGCCGGCCGCTACAGCAGCCGCAACGCGGCTTTCCAGCGCGCCCTCGGCAAGCTCACCGGCAAGCCGCTGGCGCCGGATGGCGACTTGATGCGCTACGAAAACGGCCAGCCGGCAACCGTACCGAGCAGCGTCGAGGAAGCCGCCATCGGCATCGCCGGCAAGCTCGACATGAGCCGCCCACAAATCCGCCGCGACCTGCTCCTCGAAAAAACCGCCGCCTTCGGCCGCAGCCCACTCTTCAACCGCGTCTTCGAACTGGCCGAAAAAGGCGCCAAGTCGATGCCCCGCCAGGCCCTGCCGCAAATCGACCTGAAAAGCCCGAAAATCAGGCGAAAACTGACCACCGAGTGGTTCGCCAGGCGCGTCGAGGGGCGCTACCGCAGTTGTCTGGCGCGCAGTAGCGGCCGCTAGCCGATTGCTACGGTCAACCGGAAAAAACAGCCAAAATCAAAATCCGCGATCGGTTAGCCGCCAAGGCATTCACGCCGTGACCGCCAATCACCATGGCAGCTCGTCCAGCGAAGCCTCCCCCTCTGCTAAAATCAGCCCCACCCAATTTCGAGCGCCACCGTGACTCCGCTGCTCCTTTCCGCCTACACCGCCACGACCTGCCTCGGCCGAGGGCTTGATGCCACCCGCGAGGCTTTGCGGGTCGGGCGGAGCGGGTTGGTGCCATGCGCTTTCGAGACGGTACAACTGGCGACCTGGATCGGCGAAGTCGCTGCGGTCGACGCCGAAAAACTGCCGGAAGCGCTGGCTGCCTACGATTGCCGTAACAACCGGCTGACGCAAATGGGCCTCGAAACCGACGGCTTTGCCGATCGAGTGCGCGAGGCGATCGCCCGTTACGGCAAGGCACGGGTCGGCGTCTTCCTCGGCACCAGCACGGCGGGCATTTTGCAGACCGAACTGGCCTATCGCCGCCGCGCCCCGGAAACTGGCGCACTGCCCGACGATTTCCACTACCGCACGACGCACAACTCCTTCTCGCTGGCCGAATTCACCCGCGACTATTTCGGTCTGGAAGGCATGGCCATGGCCATTTCGACGGCCTGTTCGTCGAGCGCCAAGGTCTTTGCCGCCGCCGCCCGCCAGCTTGAACTCGGCACCATCGACGCGGCCATCGTCGGCGGCGTCGATACCCTGTGCCTGACCACGCTCTACGGCTTCGCCTCGCTGCAACTCACTTCAGCCCTGCCCTGCCGCCCGTATGACGAAGCGCGCAACGGCATTTCGGTCGGCGAGGGCGCCGCTTTCGCACTGCTCGAACGCTGCGAACGACCGGCCACCGGCTCGGTGCTGCTGCTCGGTACCGGCGAATCGAGCGACGCCTATCACATGTCCTCGCCACACCCGGAAGGCCTGGGTGCCAAAATGGCCATGGAGGCCGCCCTGCGCTCGGCCGGGCTGGGCGCCGCGGACATCGACTACATCAACCTGCACGGCACCTCGACGCCGGCCAACGACGCCGCCGAGGGCAAGGCCGTCAGCGCGCTGTTCGGCAACACGGTTCCCTGCAGTTCGACCAAGGGCGCCACCGGCCACACGCTGGGTGCCGCCGGGGCAGTCGAAGCGATCATCTGCGCCCTGACGCTGACCGACGGCTTCCTGCCCGGCAGCCCGGGCACGGAAAACGTCGATCCGGCCATTCCCATCGATTACCTGCTGAAAACCCGTGACGGCAAGGTCAAGCGCGCCCTGACCAATTCCTTCGGCTTCGGCGGCAGCAATTGCAGCCTGATTCTCGGAGTCGCCAAATGAGCCGCCCGCTGACCGCCTGGATCGAAGGCATTGGATTCCTGGCCCCCGGCCTGCCGGACTGGCTGACCGCCCGTGCCGTTTTGCGCGGCGAAACGCCGTTGACCGCAGCCCCTTCCGTTTTGCCGGCGCCGAGCATCCTGCCGCCAGCCGAACGCCGTCGGGCCAGCCGCGTCGTCAAGCTGACGCTGGCCGTCGGTCTCGAAGCCGCTGCCCATGCCGGCGCCGATGTCGCGACGCTGGCTACTGTCTTCTCCGCCTCGGGCGCCGACGGCCACAACTGCCACGCCCTGTGCGAGCAACTGGCCACCGACGACCGCCAGATTTCGCCGACCCGTTTCCACAATTCGGTGCACAACGCCGCCGCCGGTTACTGGGGCATCGCCACCGGGGCGATGGCGTCGTGTCAGGTCATCTGCGCCTACGACGCGAGCTTTGGCGCCGGCCTGATCGACGCCCTGGGGCAGGTTGTTCTCGACCGCCAGCCGACACTTTTGATCGCTTACGACAGCGAATATCCCGAGCCGCTGTTTGCCAAGCGGCCCGTTCCGGACGTCGCCGGCGTTGCCCTGTTGCTGACGCCAGAACGCAGTGAGCGCTCGCTCGCGTCGATTAGCGTGACGCCCTCCAGCGCCTCTGCCGAACCGCTGGCCGACGCCGAACTCGAAGCCCTGCGCGTCTCCATCCCGGCCCTGCGCGCCTTGCCGCTGCTGCAAAAGCTGGCGCGTGGCGAAGCCGGCGAAATCTGCCTCGACTACCTGCCGCCGATGCAATTGAAGGTCGACATCAGGCTGTGCTAGACCAGAGCTGGATCGCCGCCCACATCCCGCATCAGGGCAGCATGTGCCTGCTCGATGCGGTGAAGGAGTGGTCCGACTCGGCGATCGCCTGCCGCGCCAGCAGCCACACCGACCCGGCCAATCCGCTGCGCGCCGAAGGTCGTCTGGGCGCCGCCAACGGCATCGAATACGCCGCCCAGGCCATGGCCATCCACGGCGCGCTGATCGCCGGTGACGATGCCGCGCCACGCCAGGGCTACCTGACCAGCGTGCGCAGCGTCAGCCTGCACGTCGCGCGTCTCGACGACCTGCCGGGCGAACTCGACGTGCATGCCGAGCGCCTGTCGGGCGACGCCAACAACATCCTCTACCAGTTCTCGCTCAGCCACGCCGGCCGCTGCCTGCTCGAAGGCCGCGCCGCCGTGGTTCTCGACGCGTCGGCGCTGGGCTGAGCGAATCCCACGGTCAACCGGAAAAAATGGCCAAAAAGGAAATCTCATGAAGCGTGCTCTCGTCACCGGCGGCAGCGGCGGCATCGGTGCTGCGATCTGCAAGCGCCTGGCGGCTGACGGCCATCACGTCATCGTCCACGCCAATCGCAGCCGGGAGAAGGCGGAAGCTGTCGTCGCCGAGATCGTTGCCGCCGGCGGCAGTGCCGAAGCCGTCGCTTTCGATGTCACCGAACGCGCCGCCACTGCGGCCGCGCTGGACAAGCTGCTCGAACCAGGGCCGATCCAGATTCTCGTCAACAACGCCGGCATCCACGCCGATGCGGTATTCCCCGGCATGAGCGCCGAGCAGTGGCATTCGGTCGTCGACGTCTCGCTCAACGGCTTTTTCAACGTCACCCAGCCGCTGACCATGCCGATGATCCGCACGCGCTGGGGCCGCATCGTCAATATTTCGTCGATTGCCGGCATCACCGGCAACCGCGGTCAGGTCAATTACTCGGCGGCCAAGGGGGCATTGCACGCCGCCAGCAAATCGCTGGCGCTGGAGCTGGCCAGCCGCGGCATCACGGTCAATGCCGTGGCACCGGGCATCATCGCCACCGACATGATCGACGGCACGTTCGACGCCGAAGCGATCAAGAATCTGGTGCCGATGAAACGCGCCGGCAAGCCCGAAGAAGTGGCCGATCTCGTCGCTTTCCTCGCTTCCGAACAAGCCGCCTACATTTCCGGACAGGTCATCTCGATCAACGGCGCGATGATCTGAAGCCGGCCTTCGGGCCGGCAAATAATTCACCTTGCATGCGCCGGCCCGATGCCGGATGATCGGATTCGACCCTTCGCCAAGGAGCATCCGCCATGCCGAGTTTCTATCCCCGTGTTACCTCGAAAGCCTCGTCCGAACCGGAAACCGGGGCGGCCGTCGATTTTTTCCAGAACCCGTTGTCCGCCTGGCAATCGTTCCAGATGCCGCTGTCGGGCGACGTCGTGCAGCCGTGGTCATGGGCATTCGGCCCGACCTTCAATATCAGCCTCGGACGCAGCACCAACCCGCAAGTCGAGCAGGAAGTGCTCGATGAAGTCGGCAGCTACGGCAAGCAGCTCGGCTGCATTGGCGATGCACTGGCGGTGCTCATCAAGCACGTCAAGCTGGACGATCTGAGCCCCGCCGAACACGATGCCATCACCAAGCTGCGCTTCCAGCTCGAGGCCATCGAACAGGTCAAGGCCGGCCACCGGACGCCGAAAAAGGTCGTCAAACGCGCCTGAGGCGTTTGCCCAGGGCTAGAATAAAGCGCCTGAACCTTTCAAGGAGGCGTCTATGAATCCCCCAAACGACAGCTGCCTGAGTCTGCACCAGGCGGCACAAATGCTGGCCGCCGGGCCGGACGACCAGCACGAGATTGAAGTCGCGCTGGCCCACGCCATCGAACATGGCGAGCTGCCCGCCAATGTAAAACGCTGGGCGACCGAGCAATGGGAAGGGCGGCAGTTGCCGGGCAATATCAACCGGCTGGAAACCTTCATCGAGCGCACCGAACTCGACGCCTGGCAGCGCGGCCGCCAGCCGGCCTGAGCGACATGTCCCGGCCAGGCTAGCTTTGGCAATTACCGGACGATCTCAACCTTGGATTCAAATTTGTGGACACCGGATGTCTCGGTGATATCCACAATGCTTGCATATTCCAGGTCGGCCGGCACTTGCTCCTGGCGCGGGTGGTCGTAGCCGAACTCATCGTAATAATGCTTGACCACCGTTCTGTAGCCAGTCACCCGGGCGCTGGCGATGTAGTACTTGCCGGGTTTCACATTCTTGAAGCTATAACGCCCGAACTCGTCGGACCTGGCCGTTCGCCGGTATTCAGTCAGCTTGGGGCTGATGGTAATTTTTACGGACGAGTAATCGCGATGCCGCTTGATATCGGCATTCAGCTTCTTTTGCATGGCCAGATATTCTTCAAGGTAAGGCGTATAGGGATACAGATAGACATTGGTATCCACGACGGGAATGCTGCCTTGCATGCAGCCAATTGCCCGACCGTAGCAACTGACCAATACCGATTTGATTTCAACGTTGCCCGGTTTCAAGGCCGCTTTCGCCTGCGCTTCATCAAACGATGTTTGCGGCGCGCGTGGCGCCAAGGCCTTGGCCTTTCTGTCGGCACGGTCGACCGGATCGCCAGCTAGGGTGGCGCAGGCGGATATTGCCAGCGATGCACACAGCATCAAGCCAAATTTGATTCGGTTTTTCATTTCAATTTATTGCCAGGCTCGGCAGAGCGGGCCGGAAATGCCGATCTGCCGTGGATTTATGTATTGCGGGGGAAGACAGCGCACGCTTTACAAAAACGCTCATGCCTTGGCCCTTGCACCGAAAAATAGCGCTGGCCCCACAGAACGGCCTGCGCCATGCGCTTCGCATTTTACCCGCCGAGCCAACCCGGCACATCATTATTCACACCAATGTCATGAATGGCTTGAACGCAGGCCTGCCAAGTCAATGCCTTGCCGCGTTGTCGCCAGCTCGCGCTGATTTCAGCCGGCAGTCAGACCGGCAAGGATTGCTGCTATTTCCATTTCGCTGCCAGGCCGAACGACGCGGCCGATTTCCTGGCCGTCACGCAGCAGGATCAGCGTCGGCCACAGCTTGACGCGAAAACTGCGTCCGAGACGGCGTCCAGGGCCATCTTCGATTTTCAGGTGGGGCAGGGCCGGATGCGCCTGTAAGGCCGCCGCTATGGCCTGTTGGGCGCCCTGGCAATGGCCGCACCAGTTGGCGCCGAACTCGAGTAGGACATCACCGGGCGTGGCATCGACCAAGGCCCGCTCGGGCGCGTCGGCGGCGTAGTTGGCAACATAGGCCATGGGATTCTCCTCAGGCGGAACGCAAAATCAGCGATTTCAATCGCGCCAGCTTCGGGGCGACCATCGGCACCGTCAGCATGGTGCTGGCGACGGCCATGAGCAGCAGGGCGGTGAAGGTATCGCTGGTGATGATCTGCTTGTCGAGCAGGATGTTGGCGAAAATGATCATGATCAGGGCCTTGGTCTGCAGCAGCCAGCCGATGATGCTGGCTTCGCCGGGCCCCCATTTGAGGATGCGGCCAGCGATCCGGACGCCGATCAGCTTGCCGGCGACCGAGGCAACGAGCAATAGCGCGGCGGCAATGAAGACGGCGGCGCCGCCGACATCCCAGTTGGTGCGCAGGCCGGTGGACAGGAAGAAGACGGGCATGAAGACGAGCAGCACGTGGTGGCGCAGGAGGTCCATTTTTTCCTGATCGAACCACTCGGCTTCCATGCTCGCCCCGGCCAGGAAGGCGCCGACCATGAAATGCAGGCCGGCCCAGTCGGCGCCAAAGGCCACCACGGTCAGCCAGATCAGCGCGACATACGCGAGGGCAAAGACGAGCAGGAAGGAGAGCTGGCGGCCGATCCGCTCCCAGTCCATGAGAATGAGCGCCAGCACGCCCCAGATCGCGATGTCGTCGAGGCTGGCGTAGCGCAGGATGCGCTGGCCGATGGGCTGGCGGAGGATTTCCAGCTTTTCCATGAAGAGGATCAGGATGGGCAGGGCGGTTACCGCGCAGGCCATGCCGACACCGAGGACGAATTGCCAGGTCATGGCTTTTGGCCCGATCCAGCCGTCGACCGTAAGCATCAGCCCGGCCGCTATGCCGCTCAGCAGCAGCGGGGTGCCCAGCGCCAGGCCGGCCGTGATGCCGCTCTCGCGCCGATAGGCCCAGACTTTCTTCAGATCGAGTTCGACGCCGGCGATCATCACGAACAGCATGACCGCCCACCAGGCGATGCCGTTCAGCGACTGGATAACGGTCGGATTGAAGACGAACTGGTAGTACTCGGGAAAAGCCCGGCCGAGAACGCCCGGCCCGAGCAGGATGCCGGTGATGATCTGGACGACGACGAGCGGCGCGTAGTAATCGGTCTTGCCCAGCCGCCAGATCAGGAAAGGCACGGTGAAGATGATCGCCATGGCGATCAGGAAGACTTCGGTCGTGTTCATCTCAGGCGACGCAGGATGAGCCAGGGCAGGCGGAGCACGAAGCCGATGAACAGGCGGGTGTGCATCCAGGTGAGCAGGGTGTTGTCGCGCAGGTATTTGAAATGCGAAACGCCGCCCTCGTCGGCCCGGAAGTAGCGCACCGGGGCGTCGATGTTGAGCGGCCGGACGCCGGCCCAGCACAGCCGGACGACGGCTTCCGGATCGAAATCGAAGCGCCGCATGAAGTGGTTGGCGCGCATGATTTTGCTGAGCGGCTGGATCGGATAGACGCGGAAACCGTACAGCGAATCGCCAATGCCCATCCACAGCGTTTCGAGATTGGCCCAGCCGTTCGACACCTTGCGGCCATTGACGCGCAGGGCCGGGGCGTCGGCAGCGAAGACCGGCTTGCCGAGCACCATCTTGTCCGGCTCGGCCTGCGAGGCGGCCATGAAGGCAGGAATCAGGTCGGCCGGGTGTTGGCCGTCGGAATCCATGGTCAGGGCGTGGGTGAAGCCGGCGGCGGCAGCCTGCGTGATGCCCTCGAGCACCGCCGCGCCCTTGCCGCGGTTTTCGGGCAGGACGATGACTTTCAGGCCGGCATCATCGGCAGCCAGCGCCTGCAGCTTTTCGGCGCTGCCGTCGGTACTGCCATCGACGACGACCCACACCGGCGTCCATTGCGCCCGGGCGGCCTGCACGGTGGCGAGCACCTTGGGGCCGGGGTTGTAGCTGGGAATCAGGACGAGGTGGGTGGTTGAAGCGACGGACATGGGAACAATGCGGACAGCGGTTCAGGCAGCGAATGCTACGGTCGACCGGAAATTTTGGCCAAATTCGAAATGGAAATAGGCGTCGAGTTCGGCCGTAAAGGCCTGGATGTTGGCCGGTGGCGAAAAGCGGCGACCAAGGCGGACGCGACAGGTGAGCGGCAGTTCCGGGCGACGAAAGAGCGGCCAGGATTTGCCGAGATAAGGCGTCGAAAATTCGATGAGCAGCGTCTGGACGTCGACCTTGCTGCGGTTGGCGATCAGGCCGACGCTTGGCGAGCTGGCATCGAAGGGAAAATCGAGCGTCCGCGAGCCTTCGGGAAAGATGACCAGATGGGCGCCACCGGCCAGTTCCTCGCGCGCGCCGAGGATCAGCTTGAGCGCCACATCGTTGCGGATGTAGCTGGCCAGCCGCGCCGCCGCGCCGAACAGCAGGTTGTCCATGAGCGCCGCCTTCATGACGCAGACGGCGTTGGGCAGCCGGGAGACGATCATCACGGCGTCGAGCAGGGAAGGGTGGTTGGCGGCAACGATGAGCGGCCCCTGATCGCGCAGCGTGTCGATCTCGCCCAGATCGAAGCGGCAGGCGCAAAAGACGGTCAGGATGCGCAGATAAATGCGAAAGCCCCAGGAAATCATGAGCCGCCCGAGCGGCCGGCCGAGGCGCCGGGGCAACAGCACATTGAGCAGCAGCGCGCAGGGCAGCCAGATCAGGCAAAGCAGCGCCAGCGAGCCGAGGCCGACCAGCATGGCCAGGTATTCGTAGGCAATCCACAACGGATGGCCGGCGCTGCGGCGATCAGTCATCGACCTTGACGCGGGTCGACGACTCTCCGAATACCCAGGTGAAGGCGACGCCGGCAGCGAAGTAATCCTTCTGGCGAACCAGCGGGCTGTCTTCGAAAGTGGCACCGCTCAGGTTGTCGTAACGCACGAAGCCGCCGACCCAGTATTTCGGGAAGCGCTTGGACAGGGCGACGAGATACTGCATGCCGGCATAGCCTGCCTTGGCCTCGTAGGCGGGACGGTCGGCCGTCGCGTACTGCGGGGCGACGCTGTAGTAGTAGGCGTGCTGGCGTTTGTCGCCGAACAGCGGGCCGGCCAGCATGCCGAGATTCCAGCCAGCCATGCCGGGAATGTCGGTGACGTCCATGTTGAGCTTGGGATGGAAAACCCAGCCGATGTCCTTTGGCGATCCCTGAACGGTAATGGCGGCGCGCAGCGGCAGCAGCAGCTTGACGAAACGGGCCCGGTTTTCCGAACGCCAGAAGGTGACGTCCATCTGCGGGCCGATCTCGAAAGTGCCCTCGAGATCGGGCATGCCGGCGCGCGCCGTGATGTCGTCGCTGCTCACCGGCGGCGAAAGGGCGAGACTGACCGTCAGATCGACGCGGTCGGAATCGAAAAAGCTGCCGCGGATGCCCTGGCGGTCGGCCTTCAAGAAATCGCCGTGGTAGGTGAAATGCGGCACCGGCATGAAGAAATTGTGCGTCTGGTCCGAACCGCGATACGAGGGGAAGCTGAAGGCGGCGGCACCGGCCCCGATTTCCCACAGGGGTTGATCGCCGGCGGCCTGCACACCACCCGCCATGGCGGCCAGCCCCAGTGCGGCCAGCACCGCCTTGCTCAAATTTTTCGACATGGCCATCAAGTTTCCTCCGGCGAGTGTGAGGCCATCGCCTCGATTTCCAGCAACAGATCATGCCGACAGATGTCGGCCTGCACGTAAACTATGTCAGCCGCACCAACCAGTGGCACCAGGGTTTCGCGGATCGCCCGGAGATCATTGGCGTGGCGCACATAAACGCGGTAGGCAAGGTCGCCCAGTGCGTATGGTGCCGACCGCGACAGCCGGTTGGCTTCATCAAGCACCGCAGCAACATTGGCCATGGCCTCGCGACACTGCCCGGCAACGTCGCCCGGAAACACCGTTTCGTGGCCAACGATACTCGCCGTACCCGAGATGAACAGGATTTCCTGGCCCGGCGGATAAACCAGCGCGCCACGCGAAAAAGTAGGGCTGCGCGGGCCGTATTCGGCCGGGTAATTGTAGGCGCTGACCTGGCGCGGGTTCTCAAGCGGCACGGCTGGCGTCGTTCCGGCCAGGAAGGCGATGCTGAGCGGGCTGCCGGCCAGACCGAGGGCACAGGCGGCCGGCACGTTGCCGGTGGCGCCACGCCGGCTTTCGAGGAAGGCATCCTGGCGGCCGATGTTGAACTGGCGATAACGCTCCAGGCCATCCGTTTCCAGATTGATCGCCGACAGGTAATTCCATACCCGCCACAGATGCGGCACCTGCTCGGCATCGAGCAGCCGGAAAATGCGCCGGTAGGCTTCCTCGCTGGCCGTCTGCAGGGCTGAAGCACCGGTCGTAGGCGAAAAATCGGCTTCGTCGAGTTCGATGACGCCGAACAGCAAACCATCGGCGCGCCGCCAGACAATATCTTCGCTACGCCCGGCGATGACCGGCTCGTCGCTCAGCCAGGTTTCATGGATGGCGGCGCTGGTTGCACCGAGCAGCGGGGCAAAAACTCGTTGAACGGGCCAACCCGGGAGCGCACCGTTTGATGGCTCGCCGATCAGGGCGCCACCGAGTTCCCGACTGGTTTCACGTGAAACCGCAGACGGCGAGGAGACGAACTGGAGTGCCACTATGCGTTGTAAACGACCGCGTCGTCGACCTTGCGAATGTTGAACTTGCGCTGTTTCCAACCCATGAAGGCTTTCTTCGGCTGGGTGATGTTGGCGATGTAGTAGAGCATCTTGAAGGCAAAGATCGACGACCAGATCGGTGTCTTCCCGAAGATGTCCCCGGCCAGCATGGACAGCACGGCTTCCTTGGCGCGGAACAGGTTGCGCGGCCCCATGAAGAATTCGCGCATGATCGGGTTGGTGACGCGATAGATGAACCACGAGAATTCCTTCGGCCCGTGCTTCATGAGTTTGTCGAAACGCTTGAGCGCCGCCGTCGCCTTGGCCGGATTTTTCAGACAGGTGTCGATCGCTTCGGCCGCGATGACGCCGCTGTTCATGGCAAGCAGCACGCCGGAGGAAAATACCGGGTCGATGAAGGCGTAGGCGTCGCCGAGCATGACGTAGTTGTTGCCGTGATTGCGCTCGGAAACGTAGGAGAAGTTGCCGGTTGCCTCGATTTCGTTGATCAGCTTGGCATCCTTGAGGCGCTCGGTGAGTTTCGGGCACTGGGCAAAACCGTCGCGCAGGAATTGTTCGAGGCTGCGCTCGCCCTTGGTTTTCATGTAGTAGGGCCAGGTCACCATGCCGATGCTGGTGATGTCGTTCTGCATCGGGATGAACCAGAACCAGCCGTGCTCGAACCAGAAAATGGTGATGTTGCCTTCGGCTACGCCTTCGTGGCGCTTGCAGCCAGTGAAATGACCGTAGATGGCGGAGCTGTTGTGCTTGGGATTGCGGTGCTTGATCTGGAAGCGGTTGGCCAGGAAAGTATCGCGGCCCGAGGCATCGACGACGAAGCGGGCCTGCCATTCGGTTTCACGGCCGTCGTCGTGCACGGCGCGGATGGCCGCCGTATTGTCAGGTAGAAAATCGACCGATTTGGCCTTGCAGCCTTCATGGACCTCGACGCCCTTTTTCTCGGCATTGCGGATCAGGATGGTATCGAACTCGTCGCGCTTGACCTGATAGGCATGCGGCATGGACTTGTCCCAGGCCTCGGCGAAAACGAAGACCGAAGACATGTCGTGGGTCGGCGAAACGAATTCGGCTCCCGGCTTGTGCATGCCGATGGCCTTCACCTCTTCGGCGATGCCCATGCGTTCGAAGAGCGGCAGATTGGCCGGCAACAAGGATTCGCCGATATGAAAACGCGGATGATGTGCCTTTTCCAGCATCACCACCTTGTAACCCTTTTCAGCCAGCATCGGCCCCACGGTCGACCCGGCCGGGCCGCCACCGATGACGAGCACATCGCACTGCCGACGCTCAACTCCCTGCACTTGTTCCATCATTGAAACCCTTATTTTTTTCTCTGCGGCGGCGATGAGTTATATGCCTTTGTAGGTCATGGTGCCCACTGTTTTGGAATGGCCGTCGATTCTGCTGACCTTCCCTTGCCCCAATACAAATAAGTTTGGCCGAACCAACCGACAGGCCCGGTCTTCAACATCAGCGCTCCGGCTGGCCATTTTCCGGTCTGCTTTCGATGCCCTTGCAGATTGCTACGGTCAACCGGAAAAAACGGCCAAAATCGAAAGCCTCCTTCATGTCAGCGCTCCCCTATGCCCATGACGAAAGAGGGGCGATTATACCGCTGCCGGCGTGCAGCATGCCGAGCCTTCATAGACAACGGGAATGATCTGTTTGGCGGCATCGCGCCGGGTCAGTTTGACCGGCGACATCGAAACGATGTTGTCGATCTGCAACTCGGTCGATAGCTGCGGCTTGAGACCAAGCGGCTGACGCGGGTGCAGCTTGAAATCGCGTGCTGCTTTTTCGAGCTGCTCCTTGTTGGCGCTGAAATAACGCGCCGCGGCGATGGTCTCCGGAAGATGCTTCAAGACGTGCCACAAGCTCCAGCGATGCTGCCACAAGCGCTTGGCGAAGCGGCGCCGATAGCCCTTGCTGTCATAGAAACGTTTGACGTGCCAGTTGTACAGCGCGTCCATTTCCTCCCGCGACGTGAAACCCTCCGGCAGATAGACAAAATTCAGGCAATTCATGAGGCGCCAATCCTCGACGAAATCGCCGGTCGGATCGTTGATGCACTCGTCCCAGATCGGCGCCCCGTGCAGCGGGCTGAACTTGGTCATGTTCATTTCATCGAGTTCGAGCGAGAGGATGAAATCGCTGGTCGTCCGCACCGTTTCGGGCGTTTCGCCGGGCATGCCGAAAATGAACAGGCCCTTGGCGCGCAAACCGGCAGCGTGGATCGAATGCACGGTATCGCGCACGGCCTCGAGCGTCACACCGGCCTTGTGGCGTTCCATCATGTCCGGATCGGCCGATTCGATGCCGATTGAAACCATCAACGCTCCGGCCTTCTTGAGCTTGGCCAGCATTTCATCCGAGGTATGCCCGGCCCGAATGGCACAGTTGAACTGCATGCCGAGCGGGTTTTCGATCAACAGTTCGCAGAGATCGAGCACCCGCTGCTTCTTGGCCGTGAACAGGTCGTCGTACATGTTGATGTGCCAGACACCGAAGTTGTCCCGCAAATACTTCATGTGGTCGTAGATGTACTGCGGCGAATTGGTCTTGTAGGCCCGCTCGAAAACTGTCCGGTCACAGAACGAGCAGGTGTACGGGCAACCGCGCGAGGTGATCATCGTTGCGCCGTAACGTTTTTCATAGGCAAACAGCGGCAAATGATAGGCATGCGGAAAACCGGCCAGCTTTTCATAAGCCGGGAAGGGCAGCTCATCGAGGCTGGTAATCCGGTCGCGCCGCGGATTGGCGACGATCCGCCCGGACTCGTCGCGCCAGATCAGGTTGCCGATTGACGCCAGCGGCTTGCCATCGGCCAGTTCGAGCATGGCGCCTTCGCCTTCGCCGATGACCAGGTAGTCGATTTCCGGAAATTTTTCGAGGATGGGCGCACCCAGCGAAGAAACATGGACATTGCCAAAAACGATCTTGATCTCCGGCCGCCGCTCGCGGATATAGGCGGCAATCTCGAAGGCATCCATGAAGCCTGATGTCGTAGCCGAGAACCCGACCATCTCCGGGTCCGTGGCCAGCACAATTTCGGCATTTTCAGCGGTGGTCGGTGGTGCGTAGGGCCCGAGGCAATCGTGCAATTGCACGCTGTGACCGAATTTTTCCAGCCAGCTGGCCAGTTGCATGATGCCGATCGGCGGCATGCGGTTGGCCAGCACCGAAAAATCAGGTTGGCCGGGGACAAAATTGAAGCCAGCTGGGTGAACAAGCGTGATGCGCATCAGATTTCCTCAAGCGAAGTGGCCGAATTTTATTTGAAAACACCGGCCTGCTTCAGTTCCGGAAAAATATTACAAAAGGCTGAACGTATCCCATGAAAATTTCACGATCAAGACAGCGACAGTGATCAGAAACAACTGGCGAATAAAGCCGCTTCCATGTTTCAGCGCCAGTCGGGTCCCCAGGATGGAACCAGAAACATTGGCCACCGCCATCGCCGCGGCCAGGACCGGCAAAACATAGCCATTCGGTAAAAAATAACCGAGCGCCGCCAGGTTGGTTGCCACATTGACGACCTTTGACCCGGCCGAGGCATGCAGGAAGTCGAAACCGAAAAATCGGACAAAAAGGAAGATGAGGAAACTGCCAGTACCCGGCCCGAAAAACCCATCATAAAAGCCGATGACGCCACCCAGTAAAACGGCGTAGATGAGTTCGTGATGACCGGCATGGACTGGTCTGTGCAGCAAGCCGAAATCCTTGCGTTTTAGCGTGTAGACCGCAGCAAGGATCAGCAGCAGCAAAATCAGCGGCCTGACCATCTCCCTTGGCAACCAGGCAACGGCAACTGCCCCGATATAGGAAAAAGCGAAAGCTGTGAACGCTGCCGGCAGGATGGTTCGCCATGGCATCTTGACTTGCCGGGCATAGCGCCAGGTTGCGTTGGCCGTGCCGACAACGCTGGCGCTTTTGTTGGTACCCAACAGGGTGGCCGCCGATTCGCCCGGAAAGGCGACAAACAGCGCCGGTATCTGAATCAGTCCACCACCACCGACAACCGCATCGACGGCACCTGCCATCAGGGCTGCAAACAGCAAAGCCATTATTTCCGGTGTGATGAATTCCAAGTTGCTGTTCCAGATTCAGGTCAAAGTGGTGTGTAGGGTTTTTGATAATAACTATATGTAAACCAACTACTGATAATAACTTGACAACAAGTCTGTGGATAACATTTAAATTGTTATTTAAATCAGCAAGTTAATTTAACTTTATGGTGCTTGGTAAACCACTGGCTTGCCTGTGGATCGATTCTGGACAGTTTTCGGATTCGGGAAAAATTCCAACTTGCCAACAATCGCTGTACAGCTTGTACACAGGCTTATGGACAACCTCCCAACAGCTTACTTTCCGATGCAGAAGCGGCTGAAAATGACGCCGAGAAGGTCATCGGCTGTGAATTCTCCGGTGATCTGACCGAGCGATTGCTGCGCCAGACGGAGTTCCTCGGCAAAAAGTTCGAGGGCAGGGAAGGCGCCTTCAACGACACATCGAGCGGCAGCGATGTGTTCCTGGGCATCGGACAGGGCGCGCAGATGGCGCTCGCGGGCAATGAATATGTCTTCCGCCTGGTGCCAGCCGGCGATCCGCAACAACTCCTGACGCAGCAGTTCAATGCCTTCGCCGGAACGGGCAGACAAGGAGATAGCTATGCTACCCGGCTCGTCATGTCGTTCGGCCTGGGCGCCCGACAGATCGATCTTGTTGTAGATCGTGACGCGCTTTAGCCGCTCGGGCAGGCGGGCGAGAATTTCCTGATCCGCCGCACTGACGCCGGTTCTCGCATCAACCAGCAGGAGGACCGCATCGGCTCGTTCAATTTCCTGCCAGCTACGGGCAATGCCTATCTTTTCAACCTCGTCTTCAGTTTCGCGAAGGCCGGCCGTGTCGATGATGTGTAGCGGAATTCCCTCGATCTGGATGGTCGACCGCAGGGCATCGCGGGTGGTGCCGGCAATCGACGTAACGATGGCCAGATCGTCGCCAGCCAGCCGATTGAGTAGTGAGGACTTGCCGACGTTGGGCTGACCAGCCAGAACGACGTGCAGGCCCGATTGCAGCAGTTTCCCCTGGCCAGCCCGGTCGAATATCTCGGCCAGCTTGAGTTGCAGGTTTTCCAGACGGCCAAAGGCATTGGCCGCTTTCAGGAAATCAATGTCTTCTTCCGGGAAATCGAGCGTTGCTTCGACCAGCATGCGCAGATTGATCAGCTCGTCATTCAGTTCGCCGATGGCCCGCGAGAACTCGCCTTGCAAGGAACGGACGGCAGAACGGGCGGCACTGGCCGTCGCGGCATCGATCAGATCGGCTACCGCCTCGGCCTGGGCGAGATCCATTTTGCCGTTCAGGAAAGCGCGGCGGCTGAATTCGCCAGGTTCGGCCAGCCTGGCACCAAGATCGAGACAGCGGCCGAGCAGCATTTGCATGACGACCGGGCCGCCGTGGCCCTGCAATTCGAGTACGTCTTCGCCGGTAAATGATTGGGGGTTGGGGAAAAACAGCAATATTCCGCTGTCGACCGTAGCACCGTCGGCTGCCTTGAAGTCGGCCAGCGTCGCGTAGCGCGGCTTGGGGGTCTTTCCGGTCAGCGCAAAAGCAAAGGGCAGCAAATTGCTGCCCGAAATGCGGATGACGCCGACACCACCACGGCCCGGGGCCGTAGCGATGGCGGCGATGGTGTCTGCGGGTTTTACACCACTCACACCTTAGGCTTTCGCATCGTTGGCAGCCTTGCCGCCACCGTCGATGAGCCGTGTGATCTGCCACTGCTGGGCAATCGAGAGCACGTTGTTGACCACCCAGTAAAGCACCAGACCGGCCGGGAACCAGAAAAACATGACACCGAAGATCAGCGGCATGGCCATCATGACCTTGGCCTGGATCGGATCCGGCGGCGTCGGGTTGAGCTTGGTCTGGACAAACATCGAAACCATCATGATGACTGGCAGGATGTAATACGGGTCCGGCGAGGCCAAGTCATGAATCCAGAGAACCCAGGGCGCATCGCGCATTTCGACGGCACCGAGCAGCACCCAGTAGAGCGAGATAAAGACTGGAATCTGGACCAGGATAGGCAGGCAGCCACCAAGCGGATTGACCTTTTCCGTCTGGTACATCTTCATCATTTCCTGGTTCAGGCGCTGCTTGTCGTCGCCAAAGCGTTCCTTTAGCTGCGTCAGGCGGGGCGTCAGCACCTTCATCTTGGCCATCGACTTGTAAGAAGCTGCCGATAGCGGGAAGAAAATGGCCTTGATGATGATGGTCAGAATGACAATCGCCCAGCCCCAGTTGCCGACCAGCTTGTGAATGGCTTCCAGCGCCCAGAAAATCGGGGCGGCAACCACAGTCAGCCAGCCATAGTCGACGACCAGATCAAGCCCGGCCGCCACTTCCTTGAGGGCAGACTGTTCCTGCGGACCGGCATACAGGTTGACCGAAGCCACACCTTTGGCCCCCGGCGCAATTTCGGCGACAGGAACGATGACACCGGTCTGGAAGACGTTGCTGCCTTCAATTTTGCGCATGTAGTACTCGCGCTGGGTCTTTTCCGCCGGCACCCAGGCTGCCACGAAGTAGTGCTGGACCATGGCCAGCCAGCCGTTATCGGCGTGGCCTTGTTGTCGGCGATATTGCTGAAATCGACCTTCTGATACTTCTCGGCATCGGTATACACAGCCGGGCCGGTAAAGGTCGATACCATCGCGGTTTCGCCAGCCGGCGCCACATCGTCACGTTGCAGCTGGAAGTAGGCATGCGGGGCAATCGCCTTGTCGCTGCCGTTGGTAATTTCCCATGCCACGTCGATCTGATACGAACCCCGTTTGAAGGTCAGAATCTTGGCAATGCCAATACCGTTGGTCGCTGCCGATTCCAGACGAACTTTAAGCTCGTTGGCGCCATCGGCCAGGGTCGTTGCACCATCCACTCGCTTGAATATCGAGCGATGTGACGGCAATCCTTCGCCGATCAGCCCGCTTTGCGCTGCGTACTGATGTTTGGCCTCAAGCAGCTGGAAAGTTTTTTCCTTGTCCTCATGCGCCTTGTACTTGAGCAGATCAAGTTCTACCAAATCACCGCCTTGAGCGGAAATGGTGGTCTTGATCAGGTCGGTGGTAACCGTGAAAGTTTCGGCCGTCGATACGGGAGCCGAAACGGCAGGGGCCACGGGGGCATTGGCTTGCAGAGAAGCCGAAGGCGTTGGTGCAGCGCTACCAGCGGGGCTTGTTGCCACCGCGTCGGCGGTCGGCTTCGGCTGGTTGTATTTCTGCCAGTTTTCCCAGAGCATGAAGCTCGAGAAAGTGAAAATCATAACCAGTATCAGGCGTCGAGTATCCATGAACAACCGGCAGCTTCGCCCGAGGAAGGGGCTGATCGCGTATTGATAGACGCGAATTAGACCAATCAACAGGTGTTTCATCAATCTTCCCGCTTCGGCCGGGGCCGTTGCAGTTTATTCAGCAGGGCCAGGAAATCCTCGGCCAGCAATTTGCCGTCGAGCGGCGCCGGTTTGACAGCCAGCCTGATCACCAGATCGACTGCCGGCAAGCCAGCCAGCCGAAGCCGGAACTGCTCGCGAACCACGCGCTTGACCTTGTTGCGGTCGACTGCCCGCTTGAGCAGTTTTTTGGCGACGACAAGACCCAGTCGTGCTTCGCTATTTCCTTCCGGGCGTGGCTGATAGTGCAGCATCAGCAACTTCCCGCGAATTGCCTTCCTGAAACCAAAAACGGATGAGAACTCATCCGTTTTTGTCAGGCGATAGCGTCGGGCGAAGGTTTGTTCCACCTCGCCGAACGTCCGGTTTATACGGCCAGACGCGTGCGACCCTTGGCGCGGCGAGCAGCAATGACTGCACGGCCACCCTTGGTGCGCATACGGACCAGGAAGCCATGGGTGCGCTTGCGGCGCACGACCGACAAAACGCGTGATTACACCTTGTTTGATGGTGTTCTGTCAAGATCAATTAATTTTAAAAGCTGTGGATAACTTCCGTGAATGGGGGTTAAAATCTTGCCTTTGCTGGCGACTGAGGGTTAGCCAGCCAAATCAAAATAAGTTTTCAAATCAAGTATCTAATAACCGCCATCGGTCTTCAATCCGAATGCGCGGGGAGGAGTGTTTTCGTCGATGGCCGGTTTCTGGGAATCCTGTTTGCAGCGCTTTGAGCAGGAATTGCCCGCGCAGCAATTCAATACCTGGATCAAGCCCTTGCGGCTCGAAGGGGAAACCACGGCTCTGGACGACGGTCTGCGCCTTATCGCTCCGAATACCTTCATCCTGAAGTGGGTGCGCGACCGCTATCTGACGCGTATTGAAGAATACAGCCGCAGCTTTTTCTCCGGCCCGGTCAATATCGCCCTGATTATTGGCAGCGGAAAAGCGAGCAATCGGATTGAGGCGGGCAGCGAAGCCAGCGAAAAATCTCCCGGCAAGGCTCCTTCCAGTAGCCAGAAAAAGGCGCCTGCAGTCGATAAGCCGCGCGCCAAGAGCGGCAATTACGAAAAATCCCGGCTGTTTCAGTCCTTCACCTTTGACAATCTAGTGGTCGGCAAGGCCAATGACCTGGCTCGGGCTGCTGCCGTCCAGGTGGCCAACAACCCCGGTGGCGCCTACAACCCGTTATTCATCTACGGTGGCGCCGGCCTTGGCAAGACTCACCTGATTCACGCCATCGGCAATGCCATCGTCGCCGAAAACCCGGAAAAGATCGTTCGCTACGTTCATGCCGAGGATTACTACTCGGATGTCGTGCGCGCCTACCAGCAAAAGTCCTTCGACACTTTCAAGCGTACCTATCGTTCGCTCGACGTGCTGTTGCTCGACGACGTCCAGTTCTTCAACGGCAAGAATCGTTCGCAGGAGGAGTTTTTCTTCCTGTTCAATGCGCTGATCGAAGCCCGCAAGCAGATCATCATCACCTGCGATACCTATCCGAAGGATATCAACGGCCTCGATGACCGTCTGGTCACGCGCTTCGACTGGGGTCTGACTGTCCAGATCGAGCCGCCGGAACTGGAAATGCGCGTTGCCATCCTGAAGAAGAAGGCGGAAGCGGAAGGTATTCATCTCGACGATGAAGTCCCGTTCTTCATCGCCAAGCATTTGCGCTCCAATGTGCGCGAACTGGAAGGCGCCCTGAAAAAGGTGCTGGCCTACTCGTCCTTCCATGGTCGGGCCATTGCGCTCGACCTGACCAAGGAAGCACTCAAGGACGTTATCGGTTCGGCCCGTAATGTCGGTATCGACAACATCCAGAAGACCGTCGCCGACTATTACAAGATGAAGGTTGCCGAACTGTTCTCGAAAAAGCGAACCCGCGCCATTGCCCGGCCGCGTCAGGTCGCCATGTGGCTGTGCCGGGAAGTGACTTCACACAGTTTCCCGGAAATCGGCGATGCCTTTGGCGGTCGCGATCACACCACGGTCATTCATGCCGTAAAAACCATCGATGCCTTGCGCCTCAAGGAAAACGAACTCAACCACGACCTGCATGTGTTGCTGCAGGTATTGAAAGGGTGAGGTTGTCGATAAGTCTGGGGAAAAGCTGTGTATGAATTGTGGATCATATGGAATTACCCACTTTGTGGGAAAATTGTCCGAATTTCACCCACAGGAAATCCAGTCGTTTTCGCAGACCGTAAAATTTGATTCAAACATCTGAAATTAAACGTATTTTTTCAGTTATTCACAGAATTGTTCCCGATATAGTCTACTTAGGAATTTAATTTATGGTTCTTATCAAAACCCAAAGAGACACGCTTCTGGCCCCGCTCCACCGACATCGAAATCCAGATCACGACAAGCACCGAAGGTGCCGGCGGCGATGGTGACGGCGCGGTGACAGTGGGTGCCCGCAAGCTGCAGGAAATCCTGCGTTCGCTGCCGGATACCACCGAAGTCAGCCTGGTTCTCGAAGACAAGCGGCTGCTCGTGCGCGGCGGCAAGAGCCGGTTCAGCCTGCAGACCCTGCCGGCCGACGACTTCCCGCGCATGACGGTCAATGAAGGCGAAACCAAACAGTTTTCGATGTCGCAAAAGGCTTTCCGCCAGTTGATCAGCAAGACCCAGTATTCGATGGCGGCGCAGGATGTGCGTTACTACCTGAACGGCCTGCTGCTGCTGGTCGAAGGCAAGGAATTGCGCGCCGTGGCGACCGACGGTCACCGCCTGGCCTACGCCAGCGTCGAGATCGACACCGACCTGCCGCGTCAGGAAATGATCCTGCCGCGTAAGACCGTGCTTGAACTGAACCGTCTGCTGCTCGACAACGACGATGCGCTGAACATTACCTTGACGCCGAACCAGGTGCGCTTTGCTTTCGGTTCCGTGGTCCTGGTTTCCAAGTTGATCGACGGCAAGTTCCCCGATTACGAGCGCGTCGTTCCGGCAACGCTTAAGAACCACATGAAGGTTGGCCGTCAGACGCTGATGCAGGCCATGCAACGCGCTGCCATTTTGACTAACGAAAAATTCCGTGGCGTTCGCGTCGTTCTCGGTGAAAACAGCCTGAAACTGATCGCCGCCAACGCCGAGCAGGAAGAAGCCGTCGAAGAAATCGAAGTCGACTACACCGGCGATGTCATCGATGTCGGCTTCAATGTCGGCTATCTGCTCGACGTGCTCAACAACATCCACACTGAAGAAATTCAGTGGAGTTTCAACGACGCCAATTCCAGCGCGCTGATCACTGTCCCTGGCAACGACCGCTTCAAGTACGTCGTGATGCCGATGCGCATCTGATTGACTCAGCTTCAACCCAAGAAGGCCTGCCCAGCCGGGCAGGCCTTTTGCAGTTTCACGTGGAACCAAAACAATGAGTGAAGAGAACGTCCCGCAATCCGAGTCGCCCGCCTACGGCGAAGCCAGCATCCAGATCCTTGAAGGCCTGGAGGCCGTCCGCAAGCGTCCTGGCATGTACATCGGCGACACCTCCGATGGTACCGGTCTGCATCATCTGGTCTTCGAAGTCGTCGACAACTCGATCGACGAAGCGCTGGCCGGGCATTGCGACGACATCATCGTCACCATTCATACCGACAACTCGATTTCCGTCATCGACAACGGTCGCGGCATCCCGACCGGCGTCAAGATGGACGACAAGCATGAGCCGAAGCGCTCGGCTGCCGAAATCGCGCTGACCGAACTGCACGCCGGCGGCAAGTTCAACCAGAACTCCTACAAGGTATCCGGCGGTCTGCACGGCGTTGGTGTCTCCTGCGTCAATGCGCTGTCGAAATTCCTGCGTCTGACCATCCGCCGCGATGGTCAGAAGCATTTCATGGAATTTTGCCGTGGCGTGCCGGTTGACCGTGCGATTGAAGTTCGCGACGGCTTCGAGATTTCGCCGCTCAAGATCATCGGCGAGACCGAAAAACGCGGTACTGAAGTGCACTTTCTGGCTGATGAGGAAATCTTCGGCCACGTTGAATTTCATTACGAAATTCTCGCCAAACGTCTGCGTGAGCTGTCCTTCCTGAACAATGGCGTTTCCATCAAGCTCGTCGACCAGCGGGCCGGCAAGGAAGAGCTGTTTGCCTTTGCCGGTGGCGTGCAGAGCTTCGTTGAATACATCAACCGTACCAAGTCCGTCCTGCACCCGAATATTTTCTACTCGGCTGGCGACGCCAAGGTAGGCCAGGGCGCGGCCGATGCTGCCATCACCATCGGTGTCGAAGTGGCGATGCAGTGGAACGATTCCTACCAGGAACAGGTGCTCTGCTTCACCAACAACATTCCCCAGTCGGACGGGGGCACCCACCTGACCGGCCTGCGCACCGCAATGACCCGCGTCATCAACAAGTACATCGACGAAAACGAGATCGCCAAGAAGGCCAAGGTCGACATCGCCGGTGACGACATGCGCGAAGGCTTGGCCTGCGTGCTGTCGGTCAAGATGCCTGACCCGAAGTTCGCTTCGCAGACCAAGATGAAGCTGGTTTCCTCCGAAGCCCGCGCCGCCGTTGAAGAAGTCGTCGCCCAGAAGCTCGCCGACTTCCTGCTCGAACGTCCGGTCGATGCCAAGATGATCTGCGGCAAGATCGTCGAAGCCTCGCGGGCTCGCGAAGCTGCTCGTCGGGCCCGTGAAATGACGCGGCGCAAGGGCGTGCTCGACGGCGTCGGCCTGCCCGGCAAGCTGGCTGACTGTCAGGAAAAAGATCCGGCGCTGTGCGAAATCTACATCGTCGAGGGTGACTCCGCCGGCGGCTCCGCCAAGCAGGGTCGCGACCGGAAGTTCCAGGCCATCCTGCCGCTGCGCGGCAAGGTGCTCAACGTCGAGAAGGCGCGTTTCGACAAGCTGATCTCGTCCGAACAGATCGTCACGCTGATCACCGCGCTCGGTACCGGCATCGGCAAGGACGATTTCAACGTCGAGAAACTGCGCTACCACCGCATCATTATCATGACCGACGCGGACGTTGACGGCGCGCACATCCGTACCCTGCTGCTCACGCTGCTTTATCGCCAGATGCCCGAGCTGATCGACCGCGGCTACGTCTATATCGCCCAGCCGCCGCTCTACAAGGTCAAGCACGGCAAGACCGAGCGTTATCTCAAGGACGATCTCGAATACAACCAGTTCCTGCTCAATCTGGCGCTGGACGAGGCCGTTCTGACGCCGCGCGCCGGAGCCGAAGGCATCACCGGCCCGGCGCTCGAAGGTCTGGCCCGTTCCTGGCTGGCCACCGAAGCCGTCATCGAACGCCTGTCGCACCTGATCAACCCGGAAGTGCTGCAGTCCATCGTTCGTTACAACATCGCAATCGATCTGGGCAGCGAAGAAAATGCGCGCGCCAGTGGCGAGCGGATTGCCGCTTTCATTCCGCCCGGCACGCGCCTGGTGCCGAAGTACGACGATATTCAGGAACGCTGGACCTTACGCGTCGAGCGCATGCACCACGGCAACCTCAAGGTCGGCCTGATCGACGAAGACCTGCTGCTTTCGGGTGACTTCATGCAGCTGCGCCGGACGGCCGAAACGCTGGCCGACATGTTTGGCGCCGGTGCCATCATGGCGCGGGGCGAGAAAAAGCAGGTCGTCACCAACTTCGGCGACGCCATGAAGTGGCTGCTCAACGAAGTCGAGCGTGGCATCAGCAAGCAGCGCTATAAAGGTCTGGGTGAGATGAACCCGGATCAGCTTTGGGAAACCACGATGGACCCGAAAGTCCGCCGCCTGCTGCGCGTGCAAATCGACGACGCCATCGCCGCCGACGAGATCTTCACGACGCTCATGGGCGAGGATGTCGAGCCGCGTCGGGCCTTCATCGAGACCAACGCCTTGAGCGCCAGGGTCGACATCTAACAGTTTGTTGTCGGGTGACACAGAAAGTGAAAACTGTGCCAAGTTACTGAAAAATTACTGACACAGATAATGAAAAAGGCTCCGAAAGGAGCCTTTTTCATTGGTTTGCTGGTTCTAGTTGCGGCAGTTGGCATACATTCGATTTCAAGCGAGCTCCATGACAAGTAGAATGCCCATATAAAACTCCCTATTGAGATTTGTATGAGTACATCAACAGCAAATGCCTTAAGAATTGTCGGCGAAGCTGCGCAGAGCACTGACGCACAGGATGTAAAAATACCTCGCTTGAAAGACCGGCTGACAGAAGAGCTGGTGATTGCTTTGGTTGGTCCAGTTGGATCTGGATGTTCGACTACCTACGAGATATTGCTGAGCGAACTTGAGAGCCAATATTCATATTCGGTCCATTACTACAAACTTAGTGATTACATATCAGAGAGCGCCAAACTCATTGAAGCTGATATGGGCCAAAACCTATCTGCAGCCGAGCGCGTTGATCGTATGCAGACAGTGGGTGACGAACTAAGAAAAATTTGTGGAAGCTCCTATCTGGCCGCCAAAGCTGTCGAGAAGATTGCTGAGCATCGTGACACCGAAGGCTTTGGCAAAGCAACAGATGGTTCAGCAGTGCCTAAAAAGCTTCGCCAAGTCCACATAATCGACTCTATTAAGCACCCTGAGGAACTCAAACTTTTACGTGCCACATATGGCGATATCTTCTGGTTAATCGGTGTGTTCGCTCCTCAGTCCGTTCGAGAACAACGGCTTACGATTCAGCAAAGCCTGGATAAAGAGTCATTAGGTGCAATCATGCAGCGGGATTACCGCGAGGAGGATGACCACGGCCAAAAAGTTCGCGATGTCTTTTTCCAGGCTGATTTTTTTGTTAGAAATGACCAAGAGAACAAGATTCAGTTGGAAAAATCGATAAATCGGTTCCTTGATATTATTTTTGGAAATCCTGTCCATACGCCGACCCGCGATGAGTCATCGATGTATGCAGCATATGCCGAGGCTGCAAAATCTGCCTGTCTATCGCGCCAAGTTGGTGCAGCAGTCGTAAGTCCGGATGGAGAGTTAATTGGTGTAGGTAGAAATGATGTTCCGCAATATCGCGGCGGTCTTTATACCGAGGATGCTGGTGATGGCGATCATCGTTGCCACGCATGGCAGGACAAACGCTGCCACAATGACAAAAGGAAGGATGTGCTGTATCGACAAATCTTCGCGAGGCTAAGAAAGGATGGTCTATTAGTAGATCATGCGAAGTATGAGGATGTGACTAAAGCGCTCAAATCGACAGATGCCAAGCAGTTGATTGAGTATTCTAGGGCTGTGTGAGGTGCCCCCCATAAACAGTGCCACAAGCAATTTAGTAAAGTCCGTTTTCGAGAAGGAGAATGGACTTGAAGAAGCGGTTTTCAGAAGAGCAGATC
>PHCH01000041.1 GCA_002840785.1 Betaproteobacteria bacterium HGW-Betaproteobacteria-4
GCAGAATCCGGAGCGTGAACTGGCTGAATCCGTTTCGATCTGGAATGTTTCCGATCTCTCGAAGCCGGTCAAGGTGATCAACGTGGCCAAGGATGCCGGTCTGCCGGAAACCAAGGCGACGCGCCGCGCCGTGCATCCGGAATACAGCGCCGACGGTACGGAAGTCTGGATCTCGTTGTGGGGCGGCAAGACCGACCAGTCGGCCATCGTCGTCTATGATGATGCGACGCTGAAGCTCAAGAAGGTCATCACCGATCCGAAGATGATCACGCCGACCGGCAAGTTCAACGTCTACAACACCCAGCACGACATCTATTGATCGACTGCCGATTGTTTGATGTGACTTAAAGCTACGGGGGCGCAAGCCCCCGTAGCATATGAAGCGGTAGCAATTTGCGCAGGCGGGCAAGTTCTGCGCGGTGAGCAAATCTATTTGGTGGAGATAAGCACGATGAAAAAGAATTTCGTTTCCCTGGCGGTCATTGGCGCCTTTGTCGCCTTCGGTTCGCAGTCGGCCATGGCGGCACCGGACTGGAGCAAGGCGGCCAAGAGCACCATCCACGTTTTCCACCCGGGCGCAGCGCCGATCGAATGGGTTCAGGGCAAGGGCGAGCACAGCGGGGCGAGCGGCCTGAAGAAGGGCGAGGCCTGTGCCGGCTGCCATATCGAGGACGGCAAGCTGAGCCTCGACACCAAGCGCCTGGTCAGCAAGGAGCTGGAGCCCAAGGGCGGCCCGAAGACGGCGACCTATCCGGTCACCGTGCAGGCGGCCTACGACGCGGCCAACCTTTACGTGCGCCTGAGCTTCAAGGCGCCGGCCGGCGGTTTCGACCATTCCGACAAGGAAAACGACGTCAAGGCCACCATCATGTTCCCCAACGACAAGGTGCCGCTGGCTGAGCAGGCCGGTTGCTGGGCGGCTTGCCACCAGGATTCCAAGGGGATGCCGGGGGGCAAGGACAAGACCAAGTACGTGACTGCCGGTGCGCTCGACCTCGTGCAATGGGCGAGCAGCGGCAAGTCGGTCGACGGCTACGTCGCCGACAAGCGCCACATGGACGGCGGCAAGGCCGGGGCTTCGGCCGAAGGCGCCAAGGCCGGCGATACCTACACCGTGACCTTTACCCGCAAGCTGACCGGCAACGCCGTGCTGGCACCGGGCAAGGCCGTGCCCTTCGGCATCGCCATCCACGCCGACCATGCCGGCGGGCGTTTCCATCACGTTTCCTTCGGCCACACGATTGGCCTGGGGGCCGATGGCGACGTGAAGGCGGCCAAGCAGTAAGCCCGCATGCCATCCGGACTTTCGCTGCATTCCGGATGGTCGTGCCTGAAAAGGGCGCCGCTCGTGCTGGCGCTCTTTTCTTTTTCGGCCCTGGCCGGGGAGATCATCGAGGTGCGGATCGAAGGCTACCAATACCGGCCAGCCGAGGTGAGCATCAAGGCCGGTGACAGCGTGCGGTGGACCAACCACGAAAAGCGCACCAGTCATTCCATCGTTTTTCCGGCCGAAGGCGGGCGGGAGTCGGACCGATTTTTCCCCGATGAAAGCTGGCAGCGCCAGTTCGACCAGCCGGGCCGCTACGAATACCACTGTGGCCCGCATCCCGAAATGACGGGGGTGATCCGTGTCGACGAGTAATTTCATTTTTGGCCTTTTTTTCCTGTCGACCGTAGCAATCGCCGGCGAGCCCGATGTGGCGCGCCAAAAAGAGCTGGTGCACCTTGTTCGCCAGGATTGCGGCTCCTGTCACGGCATGACGCTCAAAGGCGGCCTCGGCCCGGCCCTGCTGCCGGAAAACCTGCGCGACAAGCCGGCCGAGGGCCTGGCCGCGACGATCTACTACGGCCGCCCGGGCACCCCGATGCCGCCGTGGAAAGCCTTTCTGTCCGAAGCCGAAGCGGCGTGGATAGTCGACAAACTGATGACCGAATTCCCCGAGTGAGAATGCCATGCGCCTGCTGCTGATCGCCTGTTTTGCCCTGTTCCTCAACGCCTGCGCCGGCCCGCAACTGCGCGGCACCGGCGATCTCGGGCTGATCATCGAACGGGCCAGCGGCCACGTCACGCTGGTCAACACCACGGCCCGCCAGCCCTACGCCCGTATCGGCGGCCTCGGCGACCTCTCGCACGCCTCTGCCGTCTATTCGCGCGACGGCCGCTACGCCTTCATCTTCGGCCGCGACGGCGGGCTGACCAAGATCGACCTGCTCGAAGCGAAAATCGTCAAACGCATCATCCAGTCCGGCAACGCCATCGGCGGCTCGATCTCGCAGGACGGCCGCATCGTCGTCGCCCAGAACTACAAGCCGGGCGGCATCAAGGCCTTCGACAGCGAGACGCTCGAACTGCTCGCCGAGGTGCCGGCCGAGTTCGCTCCGGGCCAGTTCTCCAAGGTCGTCGGCCTGGCCGACACGGCCGGCAACAAGTTCGCCTACGCGCTGTTCGACGGCGGCGAAATCCGCGTCACCGATTTCTCCAATCCGCGCCAGCCGACGACGCAAAAATTCCCGGCCGGCCAGCAGCCCTACGACGGCCTCGTCACGCCGGATGGCCGTTACTTCCTGGCCGGCCTGTTCGGCGAGGACGGCGTCGCCATGCTCGACCTCTGGCAGCCGGAAAAGGGCGCCCGGAAGATTCTCGAAAACTATGGCCGCGGCCAGGAAAAACTGCCCGTCTTCAAGATGCCGCACCTGCGCGGCTGGTCGGTGGCGCAAGGCAAGGCCTACCTGCCGGCGATCGGTCGCCATGAAGTGCTGGTCGTCGACGTTGCCACCTGGAAAGAAGTCGGCCGCATCCCGGTGCGCGGCCAGCCGGTCTTCGTCATGGCCCGCCCTGACGGCCGCCAGATCTGGGTCAATTTCGCCTTCCCGGACAACGGCAAGGTCGATGTCATCGACACCCTGGCCGGAAAGGTGACGCACCGGATGGAACCGGGCAAGGCCATCCTGCACATGGAATTCGCGCCGCGCGGCGAGCACGTCTGGCTCTCGGCGCGCGACGACAACAAGGTTTTGATTTACAACACCGAAAATTTTGCCAAACTGGGAGAGATCCCGGCCGAAAGCCCGTCCGGCATCTTTTTCACCTCGCGCGCCGTGCGCACGGGTTTCTGATGAACGCCTTGGCCATGACCAGCAGTCTCGATTTCCAGTTGCTCAACGACTACCAGCGCGATTTTCCGCTGGTCCCGGCGCCGTTTGCTGAACTGGCGGCGCGTCTGGGCGTCGGCGAGAAGGTCGTTCTCGGCCGCCTCGAAAACCTCCGCCGCGAAGGCAAGATTTCGCGCGTCGGCGCCGTCTTCGCGCCCAAGCGCATCGGCGCCTCGACGCTCGCCGCCATGGCCGTGCCGCCGGAAAAGCTCGAAGCCGTGGCCGCCGCGGTCAATCGCTTCCCCGAGGTCAATCACAACTACGAGCGCGAGCACCGCTACAACCTGTGGTTCGTCGTCACGGCCGCGACCGAAGGCCGTCTGCAAGCCAGCCTCGGCGCCATTGAAAAGGCCGCCGGCTATCCGCTGCTCGCCCTGCCGCTCGAAGAAGAATTCCACATCGATCTCGGCTTCTGCCTGAACGGCGACAAGAAAAAAAGCGTCGCCACGGCCCAGCCCGTGCACCCGGCAGCGCTCATCGACGAAGCCGAGCGCCGCCTCGTTTCCGTGCTGCAGGAAGGCCTGCCGCTGTTCATCCGGCCCTTCGCCCTGATCGCCGAGCGCATCGGCGCCTCCGAGCCGGAAGTCATCGGCCGCATCCGCCGCTGGCTCGAAGAGGGCGCCATCAAACGCTTCGGCGTCGTCGTCCGCCACCACGAACTCGGCTACCGGGCCAACGCCATGCTGGTTCATGACATTCCCGACGAGCAGGTCGGCGACATCGGCCGCGCCCTGGCCGAAGAGCCGGCCGTCACGCTGTGCTACCGCCGGCCGCGCCGCCTGCCGGACTGGCCGTACAACCTGTTCTGCATGATCCACGGCCGCGAACGCGGCGAGGTCGAGACCATCATCGCCGACCTGCGCCAGCGCCACGGCCTGCAAACGGCCGCCCACGAGGTACTCTTCTCGCTGACCCGCTTCAAGCAGAACGGCGCCCGCTATGCGTGAGCTTTCCATCCCCCAAGGGGACTTCATGCTGGGCGCGGTCGACCGGAAAATTCTCGCAAAATTGCAAGGCGATTTCCCGATCTGCGAGCGTCCCTATGCCGAGGCCGCCGGGCAAATCGGCATCAGCGAAGACGAATTGCTGCAACGCCTGCAGCAACTGCTCGCCGACAAAGTGCTGACCCGCTTCGGCCCGATGTTCCAGATCGAAGAAATGGGCGGCGCCTTCGTCCTCGCCGCCCTGGTCGCCCCGGAGGAGCGCTACGACGAAGTGACGGCGCTGGTCAACGAATTGCCCGAGGTCGCCCACAACTACCGCCGCGAACACGCGCTCAACATGTGGTTCGTGCTCGCCACCGAAACGAAAGATGGCATTGCCGAAGCCATCGCCCGAATCGAGCGCGACACCGGCCTGGCGGTTTACGCCTTCCCCAAGGAGCGTGAGTTCTTCGTCGAAATGAAGCTCGAGGCACGCTAGTGATCGATGACACCGACCGTGCCCTGATCGTCGCCACCCAAGGCGGCCTGCCGCTCGTGCCGCGCCCCTATCACGCCCTCGCCGAACAACTCGCTCTGAGTGCCGACGAAGTCATGCACCGCCTCAAAACCATGCTCGAAACCGGCATCATCCGCCGCATCGGCGCCGTCCCGAATCACTACGCCATCGGCTGGACAGCCAACGGCATGACCGTCTGGGATGTCGCCGACAAGCAAGTCGACGAACTCGGCGCCCGCATCGGCGCCCTCGATTTCGTCACCCACTGCTACCGCCGCCCCCGCGCCCTGCCAGCCTGGCCCTACAACCTCTTCGCCATGGTGCACGGCGCCTCGCGCGACGAATGTTCAGCCAAAGCCACCGAAATCCGCAGCTTGCTTGGTGATGCCTGCCGGCAGAGCGACATTCTCTACTCGACGAAAATCCTCAAGAAATCGGGCCTGCGAATCGGTAGCTGAATTGCTACGGTCAACCGGAAAAAAGCGGCAAAAATGAAATGTGGGAATTGGTCGGTTAGGCGCCCTCTTACTAAAACCCTTAACCATTCCGCTCCCCGCTTTCTACAGGGCAGTCGGCCAACCAAAGATCAGTAGGCCCAGGCAAACCCAGTGTGCTTGCTAACGACTTCCTTGGTGCTCGCATCTAGCACCTCAGGGTTCCATGTCATAGCTTCAAAGTCAGCGTTTGCCCTCATTACGTAGGTTCGCCCAGGCTCGGCGCGAAACTCGACGAGGAAAGCACGCTTTGCAGTGACTCCATTGGCTACGAATATAAGTCGGAGTTTTCGAATTCCAGGCATTAACTTATACAGCTTGAACTGGCCAAGTCCTCGCCACTTATCGTCTACCTCTTGAATGACCGGACACTGATTTTTCTCACACGAACTTGTATCGATAATTGCGCTCCTTGAGTCTTCGATCAAGTCAGTACCATCTTGCTTGTAAGTGGTTGAGCATCCGGCGACTAGACTAAGGGATAAGCAAAGGCCAATTATTTTCATTTGCCGCTTCACTTGAACTCAAACCGAATGTCTTTGACGACTTGATACTTGCCCCAATGGAAGTTGCATAACCTTGCAACCTCAGCACCATCCTTGCTTTCGGGCGCGCAGCCTCCACGAATTTTCACGACCTTTTCGCCCTGCTTTGATAGAGGGAACTCGATGGTCAAGCCCTCCGGGATTTCGTGTTCTAGTTCAACGTTCTCGGAGTAGTCGTCTACAAGGGCAAAAATCAGAACTTTGTCGGCCTTTAGTGTGTATAGGTCATGTTGAAATGCAGCTCCCGGCAAGAGGCACATTTCGAAGACGGATTTTTCGACAGTCTGTTGCTGGCATTGGGGCGGCTCTGCCGCCAGAACTTGAGCCGATGCAAGTAATGATAAAAGGCCTGCGGATAGCGTGCTTTTCACACCCAAAGAGGTCAGAGACATTTCCACTTTTCGTTTTGCAGCTATTTCCATTCCAATCTCCTCAAAATCAAAATCCTTTTGCGCCGTTATCGGCGGCGTGCTCTTTTCATGGGGCAGCGGGGTATGGCTAGTGACTTGGTTCAGAAAACGAAATGTCTCTGACACCAATGGAACTATCGCTCGACCAAGTGCAGCAGAAATCCTTGCAGAACCCCAAAAACTAGCCACTGGTTACGCGTTGTACTTCAAACTTGACACCAGCGGTGCTAATTGACGCGTTTGTTAGGTTTTTATACGTGATAACCTGCGCTTCGAAGTTCAACTAACAACTGCTGCTTCCATTGCCCTTCTTGATCCATCGAGACATAGACGACGCCGCTTATATCATTGGGGGGTTCAACATTCCCTTTAACGACGGCCGAAACTCTTGCTCTACCGAGCTTTCCAATTAAAAAGCCATGCTCGAAAACAACATTTTGCCTAGCACGATAGCTTCCCGTTAGTTCGCCAACTTTAGATCCTATGTCGCATGGCGTATATAACACCACGCCAAACCCGACATTAGAATAATGCTCAATTTTTTCTATGATGGTTCGTCCTGAGCTGGCCTGTTGGTGAAGTATAATCGGCTGCAAATCAAGGCTTGAAATGAATGATGACATTTCAAGTTTTGCAATATCATCATGTCCGTGGACAATAAATACCTGAGAGGCATTAAAGACGCCTGGTGGAGTAGGAATTACCGGCGGCTCCGCGGAGGGCTGCTGGGTAATACCCCACCTCGATGCATCTAATTGTTTCTGATAAATGTAACCTTTTCGGATCAATATATCGAATAGAGGCTCATCTTTTATCGCCCAATGTGTTCTGGATAGCTCCCAACTGCCAAGGTCTATATCCACCCGCAAGGCTTCAATAGCGCCTATCGGTAAGCTCGGGAAAGCTTGATCAAATTCAAAGTCAAAAACTACAGAATTCTGCCGTAAGCGTATTTTTGTTACGTATCCTATTTTAGATTCTACAGATTCATTCTCTGTAACAAAAAGCGTAGGGAAACTTTTTAGCTCTTCAATGGCGCTTTCGTCAAAGAATTTATATCTTTCACTTATTTCATCAGCAGTATATTCGATCGCAACACGACTTCTATCTAGCTCATGTGGGCTGCTATCCCAGCTTGCCGGGTCGTAGGAGATTATTAAGTTAAACAACTTTTAATCCTTAAAGTTAGATTTGTTCAGGCGCCGAAAATATAACTGTTATTCAGGCGCAGAAACGTCCAGGTTGTTGCCAATAATACGGATACGCTCAAGTCGCCTGTAAGGTTTTGAATGACACGGAGATTATCTGATGCTGGTCTCCTTATCAATCATACGGACAGAGCCAATGTCCGCTATGGAGCAGTTTCTTGAGAGACAGCTCCTGGCCGTTATGGATAGCTGTTCATAATGGCTGAATCGAGCCATCAGTATAGGGTGCCAATTTTTCCCCCGAGCATTCCAAATCCCCAAAAAACAAGGCCCGGACAGTGCCGGGCCTTGTCGGGAGCCTGGTGGGTCAGTTCGCCTCGCCAATCCGCTTGGCAATATGCGCCAATGCCTCTTCAACCTGGTCGATCAGGATCAGGCAGAGGTCGCCCGGTTGCAGGCGGGCGAGGGCGGTGTCGATGGCGATGAACTCGCCGGTGATGGCGTCGATCTGCTTGGTGCGGCGGGCGTTGGTCAGGCCTTGGCGGAGCAGGGCGATGACTTCGCCGTCTTCACGGCCGCGCTGGCAGGCGTCCTGGTAAAGAATGACGTCGTCGAAGGCGTCGCCGAGGATTTCGGTTTGCTGGCGGATGTCGTCGTCGCGGCGGTCGCCGGCGCCGCTGATCACCACCGAGCGGCGCACGGCGGGCATGTTGTCGATGGCGCCGACGAGGGCCAGGATGGCGTCGGGGTTGTGGCCGTAGTCGGCGATCAGCGTGGCGCCCTTGTAGTCGAAGACGTTGAAGCGGCCGGGGGCCGTCGCCGCATCGCTGACGAAATTGGCCAGGGCGCGCTCGATGACTTCCCAAGGATAGCCAAGTGCCCAGCCGGTGGCGATGGCGGCCATGGCGTTGTCGACCTGGAAGCCGATGCTGCCGTTGCGGGTGAGCGGGATGTTGGCCAGCGGGATGGCGGTGCGTGGCGAGCACCGGGTTCATGCGGTCGCGGGCGAAGAAGATGACGTCGCCGTGGCAGTGGTGGGCCATCGCGGCAACCACCGGGTCGGCGGCGTTGAGCACGGCCGTGCCGGTTGGCGCGACGTTTTCGACGATGACGCGCTTGACCACGGCCAGTTCGTCGACCGTCGTGATGTAGTTGAGGCCGAGGTGGTCGCCGAGGCCGATGTTGGTGATGACGGCAACGTCGCACATGTCGAAGCCGAGGCCTTCGCGCAGCACGCCGCCGCGCGCCGTTTCGAAGACGGCGGCGTCGACGTCCGGGTGCATGAGCACATTGCGGGCGCTGCGCGGGCCGGAGCAGTCGCCGGTGTCGATGCGGCGGCCTTCGATGTAGATGCCGTCGGTGCTGGTCATCCCGACACGCAGGCCGTTGGCCTCGAAAATGCGGCCGATCAGCCGGCTGGTTGTCGTCTTGCCGTTGGTGCCGGCGATGGCGACGACGGGGATGCGGGCGTTGTCGGGTTTGCCGTCGGGGCCGTCGGGGAACATCATGCCGACGATGGCTTCGCCGACGGCGCGGCCCTTGCCGAAGGATGGGTCAAGGTGCATGCGCAGGCCGGGGGCGGCATTGACTTCGACGATGCCGCCGCCCTGTTCTTCGAGCGGCTTGTACATGGTGTCGCAGACCACGTCGATGCCGGCGATGTCGAGGCCGACGGTTTGCGCGGCAGCGACGGCAGCGGCGGCCAGTTCGGGGTGCACGTCGTCGGTGACATCGGTGGCCGTGCCGCCGGTGGACAGGTTGGCGTTGTTGCGCAGCACGACGCGAACGCCGCGGCCGGGTACGGTGTCGGCGGTCAAGCCTTGTTCTTCAAGGCGGGCGAGGGCGATTTCGTCGAAACGGATCTTGGTCAGCGAGGTGGCGTGACCGTCGGAGCGGCGCGGGTCGCTGTTGACGATGTCGACCAGTTCGCGGACGGTATGCGTGCCGTCGCCGATGACCAGCGGCGGGTCGCGCCGGGCGGCGGCGATCAGCTTGTCGCCGATGACCAGCAGGCGCCAGTCGTGGCCGGAGATGGCGACGCGGTAGGCGCGACGGACCTGCTCCTCGCTGGTCAGATTGACCGAAATGCCCTTGCCCTGATTGCCGTCCTGCGGCTTGACGACGACCGGCAGGCCGATTTCCTGAGCCGCCGCCCAGGCATCGTCCTCGTCGTCGACCGGGCGGCCGATGGGCACGGCGACACCGGAGGCGTGCAGCAGCTTCTTGGTCAGTTCCTTGTCCTGGGCGATGGCTTCGCCGATGGCGCTGGTCAGGCTGGTTTCCGCGGCCTGGATGCGCTTCTGCCTGCTGCCCCAGCCAAACTGGACGAGGCTGCCCTGCGTCAGGCGGCGGATCGGGATGCCGCGGGCCAGCGCCGCCGAGACGATGGCGCCGGTCGATGGGCCAAGGCGGATGTCTTCGTCGAGGTCGCGCATTTCCTTGAGAACCGCGTCGAGATCAAACGGCGTGTCGTTGAGGGCGGCGAGGCACAGTTGCTCGGCGCGCTCGAAGGCAAGGCGGCCGACATCTTCCTCGGTGTATTCGACGACGACCTGATAGACGCCCTGGTCAACCGTCTGCGCCGTGCGGCTGAAAGTGACCGGGCAACCGGCCTGGGCCTGCAGGCCGAGGGCGGCGAATTCCAGAGCGTGGGCCATCGACACGGTGTCGAGATGGTCGGAGGGAATGAGATCGCCGAGCTCCGGGAAGCGCTCGCGCAGGCGGGCTTCGAAATTGGGCAGATTGGCGATAGCGACTTCGCCACCTTCGCAGGTGACGATGGCCTGAATGGCGGTGTGCCGGCTCCACAGGTTGGGGCCGCGCAGGGCACGAATGCGGGAAACGTCCATGACGCTTTGTTGGGGTCGGTCAGGTCGAGACCGAAGGTCTTGAGACCGGTCGTCATCACTTCCTTGCTCAGGCCCATGGCCCAGCCGGCGGCAATGGCGGCGAGCACGTTGGCGATGTGCGTCGGCTGCCTGGCCTTGCCGATGTACGGCGCGTCAACCAGCCGGCTCAGCCGCGTTTCGTCGGCGCCCGAGCGCAGTACGACGCGCTTGTCGGAAACGGTGACGCCGCGCTTGCCGGCGGCCAGGTGAGCGAGCAGTGTCGGGTTGGCCGGATCGACGGCAAAGAAGATCACCTCGCCATCGCACAGCTCGGCGAAATCGGCGACCAGTTCGTCCTCGGCGTTGAGCACGGCGTGGCCGCTGGGCAGCACGACATCGACCTGCGTCCGGTAGATCGAGCGCGGCGTCGTGTAGTACTCGCCGCCGGTCGGCTGGGTATCCCAGCGCGACAGGTCTTCGTCTTCGGCGACGATGTTGGTGACGATGCCGACCGAGCAGCGGTCGTAGGCCAGGCCTTCGCCGAGGATGACCCGGGCGCCGTTTTCGATGACGGCAGCCTGAACCGAGCGGTTCATGAGCAGGCGGCGACCGCCTTCCCAGTTGGCGGCGTCGGTTTTCTGGACATGGCGGCGATCAAGATAAATGCCGTCCGTGCAGGCCAGGCCGGAATGCTGGCCGGAGAGATGGATGAGGTGGGCGACCATCTTGGCGACGGTGTTGCGGCCGTGGGTGCCGGTGACGCCGACCAGCGGCACGCGGCCGCTGGCGTCCTTGGCGAACAGGTTGTCGACGATGGCCTGGCCGACCGGGCGCGGCTTGCCGATGCCCGGCTTGATGTGCATGAGCAGGCTGGGGCCGGCGTTGACTTCGACGATGGCGCCGCCCTGTTCGGCCAGCGGCTTCGAGATTGGCGTTGCGCTGGATGAGCACTTCGCGGTCCTTGGCCGGGACGCTGTCGCCGGTCAGGCCCTGGCGTTCGAGTTCGATTTTGGCGGCGGTGTCGATCTTGATGATCGACAGCGGGTGCAGTTCGGTCGTGCCACGGCGCGGGTCGATGTTGACCTGGCTGTCGATCAGCTCGAGCACGGTCGATTTGCCGTCGCCGGTCACGGTGATGAGGTCGCTGCGGTTGGCTGCGACGAGCTTGCCGCCGACCACCAGCAGGCGATGTTCGATGCCCTGGATGGAACGCTCGACGAGGACGCCGGAGCCTTCCTCGACGGCGATGGCGTAAGCCTTGGCTACTTCTTCCCGGGTCATCAGGTCGATGAACACGCCACGGCCATGGTTGCCGTCGGTCGGCTTGACGACGACCGGCAGGCCGATGTCTTCGGCCGCATCCCAGGCGTCGTCGGCGCTGTCGACTTCACGGCCTTCCGGCACCGGAACGCCGACCGAGGAGATCAGCTCCTTGGTCAAATCCTTGTCGCGCGAGATGGTTTCGGCGATGGCGCTGGTCTGGTCGGTTTCGGCCGTCCAGATGCGGCGCATGGCGGCGCCGTAGCCGAGCTGGACGAGGTTGCCGTCGTCGAGCAGGCGGATGTGCGGAATGCCGCGCTTTTCGCCGGCCAGGACGATGGCAGCGGTCGATGGGCCGAGGTATTTGCGGTCGACCTTGCGCCGCAGCAGGCGGACGGCTTCGTCGAGATCGTAGGGCTGGTCGGCGATGGCGGCGAGCAGTAGTTCGCGGCCGATGTCGAGCGACATCCGCGTGACTTCTTCGTGGAAGTTGGAGACGACCAGTTTGTAGACGCCGCGCGTCGTGGTTTCGCGGGTGCGGCCGAAACCGTCGGGCAGGCCGGCCAGGGTCATCAGTTCGAGGACGATGTGTTCGAGGATGTGGCCGGCCCAGGTGCCTTCCTCGAGCCGGCGCAGGAAACCGCCACGTTCGTCGTAGCTGCAGCGATGTTCGACGAGGCCCGGCAGCCAGGCGCTGAGGCGCTCGTAAAGGCCGGGGATCTTGCTGGAGGGGAAATCTTCGAGTTCGCCGATGTCGATCCAGGTCTCGATGACCGGGGGGTAGGTCCAGATATTGGGGCCACGCAGTGAAATCGTGTCCCGGAAAACGATGTCCTTGTTCTTCATGCTCTTGGCTGTGGCTCCGTTGGCCTGCGGTGATGAGTTTTCGAGTGCAGCATTATTAACGCTTTATTCCGCTTGTGGCTGACCGCCGTCTAAAAATGTCACGCTCCCGGACAAAGCGTTACAGGAAGCGGTCGAGGAGCTTGCGGCTGTGCTTGTCGAGACGGCTCAGGTCGCGGATCAGGAACTGGATGCCATGGGCGTCGGCGATGAGCAGGCGGGTCTGGCTCAGGCGGCGGATGTCTTCTTCGCCCTTGAGGATCAGCTCGGCCGGTCCGCGATTGGTGGCGAGCTGCCAGGTGCTCGGGCAGGCGAAGCTGGAGACGGCTTCGATGCGCTCGATCTCCGGCACGAATTCGCGGCTGGCCAGCTCGCTTTCGATGAGTTGGCTGATGGCCGGCGGCAGGTCGGCGAGGCGGTCGATCCAGGCGACTTCATGGCCTTCGGCATTGACCAGCGACAGCCCTTCGTCGGGGGCGCCGATGGGGAAGGCGCGGACCGGCGTGATGCCTTGATGGACGATTCCATTTTCGGCCGTTAATACCAGTTGACCGTAGGAATCGCGCTGCAATTGGAAATTGGCGTTCGACATGGGATTATTCCGTATGAGTTTTGGGGAGGCTGGTCGAGCGCGGCAGTTCCGGCTCGGTATCGACATTGCGGGCCTGCGCCATGTAGAGCTTGAAGTAATGGCCTTCGACGGCCATCAGCTCATCGTGATTGCCGACTTCGACAATGCGGCCGCGATCCATGACGACCAGCCGGTCGGCCTTGCGCAGCGTGCTCAGGCGGTGGGCGATGGCGATGGTGGTGCGGCCCTTGACGAGGTTGTCGAGCGCCTTCTGGATTTCCTTCTCGGTCTCGGTGTCGACCGCCGAAGTCGCTTCGTCGAGGATCAGGATGCGCGGGTCGATGAGCAGGGCACGCGCGATCGAGATGCGCTGGCGTTCGCCGCCGGACAGGCCCTGGCCGCGTTCGCCGACCAGCGAGTCGTAGCCGTGCGGCAGGCGCAGGATGAACTCGTGAGCGTGGGCGGCGCGGGCGGCGGCGATGATTTCCTGGCGCGTCGCGCCCGGCTTGCCGTAGGCGATGTTGTCGGCGATGGTGCCGAAGAACAGGAAGGGTTCCTGCAGGACAAGGCCGATGTGTTGGCGGAACTCGGCGACCGGCACGGAGCGGACATCGACGCCGTCAATCAGCACCTGGCCTTCGGAAACGTCGTAGAAGCGACAGATCAGGTTGACCAGCGTCGATTTGCCGGAGCCGGAATGGCCGACCAGGCCGATCATTTCGCCGGGCTGGATGACCAGATCGACGTCGCGGGTGACCGAGCGCGTGCCGTAGCGGAAGCTGGCTTTCTTGAGTTCGAGCTGGCCGGTGACCTTGGACAGATGCACCGGGTTGGTCGGCTCGGGCACGCTCGAGACATGGTCGAGGATATCGAAAATCCGCTTGGTGCTCGACGCGGCGCGCTGGGTGGCCGAGACGATGCGGCTCATCGAATCGAGGCGGGTGTAGAAGCGGCCGATGTAGGCGAGGAAGGCGGTGAGCACGCCGACGGTCGATTCGCCCTTGGAAATCTGCCAGATGCCGAAGACCCAGACGACGAGCAGGCCGACTTCGGTGAGCAGCGTCACCGTCGGGGTGAACAGCGACCAGGTCTTGTTGAGCTTGTCGTTCATCTGCAGGTTGTGCTCGTTGGCGGCGCGGAAACGCTCGCCTTCGCGCTTTTCCTGGGCAAAGGCCTTGACGACGCGGATGCCGGGGATGGTGTCGGCCAGCACGTTGGTCACTTCGGCCCAGACGCGGTCGATTTTCTCGAAGCCGGTGCGCAGCTTTTCGCGGACGAAATGGATCAGCCAGCCGATGATCGGCAGCGGCAGCAGGGTGACGAGCGCCAGCCACGGGTTGATGCTGAACAGGATGACGGCGGTCATCGTGATCATCAGCACGTCGGTGGCGAAGTTGAGCAGGTCGAGCGACAGGAAGATGTTGATGCGGTCGGTTTCGTTGCCGATGCGGGCCATGAGGTCGCCGGTGCGTTTGCCGCCGAAATATTCGAGCGAGAGGCCGAGCAGGTGGTCGTAGGTTTGTGTGCGCAGGTCGCGGCCCATGCGCTCGGAGACCAGCGACAGGATGTAGGTGCGGATCCAGCCCAGGCCCCAGGCCAGCACGGCGGCGCCAAACAGGCCGCCGAGATACATGCCGACCAGCGGCCAGTCGATGGGCTTGCCGTTCTGGAAGGGGATCAGCACCTCGTCCATGAGCGGCATGGTCAGGTAGGGCGGGACGAGCTGGGCGGCGGTCGAGGCCAGGGTCAGGGCGAAGCCGATGAACAATTGCCAGCGATAGGGCCGGGCGAAACGCCACAGGCGGAACAGCGTCCACGTCGAGGGCGCGACCGCGGCTTCGCGGTTGCAGGCCGGGCACTCGTCTTCACCGGGCGGCAGCGGAGCCTTGCATTTTGGGCAGGAATCGTCGGTTGACCGTAGCACTGGCTGGCCGCTGACCAGGCTGTCGCGGTGCAGGTCGAATTCGGTGATGACGCGCAGGGCGGCGAGATTTCGCGCCAGGGTGTAGCGCCAGGTGGCGAGCCGGCCGTTTTCGTCGACCAGTTCGAGCGCACCGACGCCGGCGTGATCGTGGTGATTGAGCGTCAGGCCGCCGCGTAGCGGCCATTCCTGCCAACGGGTGTCGCCGGGGGCGCAGGCGAGAAAACGGCGGTCGGTGACGATGACGAGGCCGGCGGCGAATTGCAGGCGGTTGTCGAGGTCGATTTCAAGCCAGGCCTGGGGCTTCTCGCCAGCCGCCAGTTTGGCGTCTACATCGGCCGCCCAGCGGCCGGGAAGCGACGGCTCGTTGCCGACCATATTCAGTGCGTTCAGGTTCATTGATGGAGTATACAGCAGGGTCGGGAGTGCCCATCTAACGTCCCAATATTCCGGCGGTTGACGCGTATCAAGGAATGGGGCGACGGGCTGCCGTTGAATGGCCGAAAGCCAAGAACAAGGAAATTCATGTTTCGCATCTCCCAGTACATGCAGGAAATTGCCGCGCCGACACCGCTCGCGCCGAAACGCAATCCGCCCGGCCCGGTGGTGATCTGGAACCTGATCCGGCGCTGCAACCTGACCTGCAAGCATTGCTATTCGATTTCGGCCGACACGAATTTCCCCGGCGAGTTGAGCGCCGAGCAGGTTTACGCGGTGATGGACGACCTTCGGGGCTTCAAGGTGCCGGTGCTCATCCTGTCCGGCGGCGAACCGCTGCTGCGGCCGGATATCTACGACATCGCCAAGCGGGCCAAGGCCAAGGGCTTCTACGTCGGGTTGTCGTCGAACGGTACGCTGATCGACGAGAACAACATCGCCAGGATCGCCGAGTGCGATTTCAATTACGTCGGCGTTTCGCTCGACGGCCTGGGTGCCACGCACGACAAGTTTCGCCGCATGGAGGGGGCGTTCGAGGCTTCCCTGAAAGGCATCCGGCTGTGCCGCGACCTGGGGCTGAAAATCGGTGTGCGCTTCACGATGACGCAGGACAACGCCCACGACCTGCCGGGCCTGCTCAAGCTGGTTGAGGACGAGGCCATCGACCGCTTCTATTTCTCCCACCTCAATTACGCCGGGCGCGGTAACAAAAATCGCAAGGACGACGCGCAATACCAGCTGACCCGGCAGGCCATGGACCTGCTCTTCGATACCTGCTGGGAGTACCAGCAGCGCGGCCTGAACAAGGAATTCACGACCGGCAACAACGATGCCGACGGCGTCTATTTCCTGCATTGGGTGCGCCGGCGTTTCCCGGACAGCGCGGCCCATGTCGAGGCCAAGCTGCGCCAGTGGGGCGGCAACTCGTCGGGCGTCAATGTCGCCAACATCGACAACCTCGGTAACGTGCATCCGGACACCATGTGGTGGCATCACAACCTGGGCAACGTGAAGGATCGGCCGTTCTCGCAGATCTGGCCGGATACCTCCGATGCACTGATGGCCGGCTTGAAACAGCAGCCGCGGGCGGTCAAGGGGCGCTGCGGGGCGTGCGCTTTCCTCGGCATCTGCAACGGCAATACCCGCGTTCGCGCCCAGCAGATGACTGGCGACGCCTGGGCCGAAGACCCGGGTTGCTACCTTTCCGACGAGGAAATCGGGCTATGAAACTCAGGGCGGCGGCACTTTTCGTTTTTGGCCTTTTTTTCCAGTTGACCGTAGCAAGCAGTGCCGGGGCGGCCGATGTCGCTTCCAACTACAAGCAGCATTGCGCCAGCTGCCACGGCGAAGCCCGGCTCGGCGGCGTCGGGCCGGCGCTAGTTCCCGAAAACCTCGCCCGCCTGCGCAAACCCGAGGCCGAAAAGGTCATCCGCGACGGCCGCCCGGCGACGCAGATGCCGGGCGTTGGCGACAAGCTGTCGGCGGAGGAAATCAAGGCGCTGGTCGCCTACGCCTACACGCCGATCAAGCCGATGCCGGCCTGGGGCGAGAAGGAGATCGAGGCCTCGCGCATCGTCAATTTCGCGCCCGGCAGCCTGCCCGACCGGCCGCAATTCACGGCCGACCCGATGAACCTGTTCGTCGTCGTCGAAACCGGCGACCACCACGTTTCCGTGCTTGACGGCGACAAGCTCGAACCAATCCACCGTTTCCAGTCGCGCTTTGCCCTGCACGGCGGGCCGAAATTCACGCCGGATGGCCGCTACGTCTTCTTCGCCTCGCGCGACGGCTGGATCACCAAGTTCGACCTGTGGAATCTCAAGGTGGTGGCCGAAGTGCGCGCCGGCATCAACACGCGCAACGCGGCGGTGTCCGGCGACGGCAAGTGGGTGGCGGTGGCCAACTACCTGCCGCACAGCCTGGTCATCCTCGACGCCGACCTCAATCTCAAGAAAATCCTGCCGGTGGCCGACAAGGACGGCAAGACGACGTCGCGTGTTTCAGCCGTCTATGACGCCAGCCCGCGGCAGAGCTTCGTCGCTGCGCTGAAGGATGTGAAAGAGGTCTGGGAGGTGTCGTACAACCCGAAGGCCGACGACATTCCGACCGGCATGATCCACGACTTCAAGTACAAGGAAGGCAGCTTCGTTTCCGGCTTCCTCAACCCGCAGCGCACGCAACTCGACGACTACCTCGACGACTTTTATTTCACCCAAGGCTACGACGAAGTCATGGGCGCCTCGCGCAACGATGCCAAGGCGGCGGTCACCGGCCAGGTGGTCAACCTCGACGCGCGCAAGAAGATCGCCGACCTCGAACTGCCCGGCATGCCGCACCTCGGTTCCGGCATCAGCTGGCAATGGCAGGGCAAAACCGTGATGGCCACGCCGAATTTGAATGAGGGCCTGATCAGTATCATCGACATGCAGAGCTGGCAGACGATCAAGCAGATCAAGACGCGCGGCCCGGGCTTCTTCATGCGCAGCCACGAAAATAGCCGCTACGCGTGGACCGATTCGATGATGAGCCGCGAGTTCAAGGACACCATGCAGATCATCGACAAGGAAACCCTGGAAATCGTCGCCGAACTCAAGCCCGAACCGGGCAAGACCTTCGCCCACGCCGAGTTTACGAAAGACGGCAAGTACGTGCTGGCCAGCCTGTGGGACATGGACGGCGCGCTGATCATCTACGACGCGGCGACGCTCAAGGAAGTGAAGCGCCTGCCAATGAAAAAGCCGGTCGGCAAGTACAACGTCTGGAACAAGATCACCAAATCAGAAGGCACCAGCCACTGAGCTGCATTTCAATTTTGGCCAAAATTTCCGGTTGACCGTGGCAATGTGCGTTGTCATTCTTGGCTGACAGTTTTGACGAAAAAGGCGGAAGTGTTTCGTCTGTGATTGTTCAAATTATTGATTTATAGGCTTTTTCTGCGTTTCCATGCCATTGGCACGTATCTGGCTATAAAGCTCTCCGGAAGCCGGTTGTACCCAAAGGCGCCTCTTCCTTTCCTCCCAGGGGAAGCGGCGCCGAACAACCGCCATTGAAATTCGACGCCTTTTCCCGACCATGCTGCCAGCCGGGAATGCGCCACAGCAGGGGAAATGCCGGCTTCCAACCCGACTTTTGCTGCGCATGCGAGGAAGGGGGCCGGAGCTGAATCCGCGCCGCGCGGGTGTCCGCCAGCCGGTCAGCGGGATGATGGTTCATGCCATTTCTGGCGGGGCGTTTCTGTTGATTGACATAAATGTCAGTCGGGTGAGCGCCTGAAGCCTGCTAACGCGCTGGTGTCAAGGCGGCGCGTCGGGCTCGTCGAGCCTTCGTCGCGCGGCGCAAAACCCCGTCGTACTGCCGATTCCGGCTTATCCGCCCGGCTCCTGCCCGGTCGCCCCAGCCCGCTGATTTTGCCCCGGCGAACACCGGGCATATGTCTTGCACATAAACCCGGGCAGCAAAACCAATTCATCCCTATTCACCATTACTGGAGAAGACTCATGGCATGGGAACTCTTATTCACGTCCGACATCGGCATACTCAGCTTGATCACCATCGGTTTCAAGGAAGAGCAGGAACATAGCTCGGACAAGCACGTTGCAGGTGTGCATTAGCTGAGTGTCGGCAAGTAGATGCCAGGGGAGGCTGGGGAAAACGAGCAAAAACAGATCCCGCAACTCCTGGTCCTGCCGGCTATTCGCCTGAGCCGGTAGATTGCCGGCGCCGAATGGCGCCATCGTTCCCGGCTCGCCCTACCTGGCCTGGCCTTCCGTGCCAGCCAGCACCTTCTCGATGCGCCTGTCCGGGATCAGCCAGACCAGCGCCAACGACACGTACAGGCCCTGCGCCAGGGAGGGCGACCAGAAGGCCGCCACCATGGCGACAGCGTAGACCACCGGCGAAGACATCCCCTTCCAGTCCCGCCCCAGCGCCTTGCGCAACAGCGAGTTGTCGCCTTGCGAGGCGATGATCGTTTTCTGCAGGATTCGATAGGCCACAGCGGCCATGAACAGCACCCCGCCATAGAGCGCCGAGGGCACCGCCGCAAAGTGGTTTTCGCCCATCCAGCCCGTGGCGAACGGGAACAGCGATAGCCAGAAAAGCAAATGCAGGTTGGCCCACAAGATAGGCCCGGTCACCTTTTGCGCCGTGTGCAGCATGTGGTGATGGTTGTTCCAGTAAATGCCTACGTAAACGAAGCTCAGCACATAGCTGAAAAACACCGGAATCAAGGCAGTCAGCGCATCGAGCCGTTCGCCATGCGGCACTTTGAGTTCCAGCACCATGATCGTGATGATAATGGCCATGACGCCATCGCTGAAAGCTTCCAGGCGCCCTTTGCCCATGATTTCCCCCGTGTGCTGAAGATAGTCCTGGCTCAGAGACCACGGCGCCGACGATAAGTGCCGCTTTATGTTGTGAAAATGAAGCTATCGTCAGGCAGGAATCGGCCATCAAGAGCCATTTGGATTCTGTGTCGGATTTATTTACATGCCGGGCGGGCGAGCCTTCATGGACGGTCAATAACTATCTTAAATAAATGGATATTTCAGTGGTGGCGCGTTTCATGCTTACCGTCGAACCTTGAAAATCTTGCCGGCTTGAGTTTCAAGCACCTTATCCATCAAGGAGTAAAAGAAAGTGACCGTTTTTCGCAAAGCCATCCTGACGCTTGCTGTATTGATGGGCATTCAGGGCAGCGTTCAAGCATCCCCTATCACCATCGACTTTACTGGCAGCGTCCAATTCATGCCAGATGGTGCCTGTAGCGTCTGCGCCCATATCTATACGGACTTCACGCGTGATACCGGTTTGTCCGCAACTGGTTTTTCTACTATCAAAGCATCCTTCACCATTGAGCAGGATTCAACGCCATATCCCTATGGGGGAGCTCCCGGTCTGTACGGTAACGCCATAACCTCGGCCAGCCTGTCTATCGGGAATCTGACCCTGACAGTCGCTCCGGAAGATACTGGCGCTACTGATTCGGCATTTGGCGGAGATCAAGCCATCAATATCGCTAACGCCAACACCCTTGCGATCTCGACAATCAGCGAAAACGGCCGCTGGTGGCAGAACAAGCGGCTAGGCGCTGACAATCTCAGCAGCCCTGTAAATTCAAGATTGGCATATTCGTGGAGTTCTTTTGGCCTCCAGATGATCGATTACGCCAGTACGCTATTCGGCAGTTTCGATCTGAACGATTTTGCTAGCCAAGTTGACGCCATTGACGTTTCCTCGCTTTCCTATAGTTACTTCAATGCTGGAATTGAGTTTTACGACCTTACCTATCCCTATGCTACTGACAGCACAGGCGATACGCTCTACTACAATTACCGCCCGGGACTCAGCCTGAGAGGGGTACTCACCGACATCGGTGTGCGCACCCAAACGAATGGTGGTTCAGTCAATGGTGCAGGTACGGATCTTCCTGAACCTGGAAGTTTGGCATTGCTTGCACTCGGCATGGCTGGCTTGATGGCTGCCCGCCGTCGGAATAAGGCGTAAGCCTGCCCCTCTATCGACGGAGCCAGGGGCTTATTTCGGCTGGCTTGCAGGCAGGCCTCTGACTCTTCCGCAACCACTTGTCCCACGGTCAACCGGGAAAAACGGCCAAAATTGAAATGGGCTTAGCGACGGTTGCGGCGGCGGGTGCTTAGCAGGCCGGCCAGGGCGAGGCTGGCCAGGGCCAGCGAACCCGGTTCGGGGATGGCGAGGGCGTGGCGGGCGCTTAGCGAAAAGTTGTCGATGGCCAGGCCGTCGTCGGCGCCGCTGGCGTCGAAATCGGCCCAGCGCAGCCAGAAGCCGGTGTTGGCCGCAATCTCGAGGCCGCTGATGGTGCTCTTGAGGGACGTCCGGTTGGCGGCGGAGTTGCCGTCATGGGCGCCGACGGCCGATGTGTCGGGGGTCGTGAAATCCAGCACGGTGAAGTCGATGTAGTTTCCCTCGGTCAGCGAGACGGCATCGGTGCTGTATTGAAAAATCAGGCGGTCGCTGCGGTCGGCTTTGCCGAGGCGCCATTGCTCACCGGTGAAGGAAGAGCGGAATGAGCGTCCCGCTGCGCAGGCTGCCGAGGGCGCGGTCCGTCGCGCCGGCCGTGCCGTAGCTGACAACGTCGCCGCTGTTGCTGCCGCCCGTATCGACCGCGTATAGCTCGTTATCCCGAGCGCCCCCACCGTCTTCGCTGATCGTCCAGCCGGTCGGCAAACTGGCGTTGGCGGTCGAGCCGGCGGTGTTGGCCAGCGTGTCGAAATTCTGCTGGTAGGTGCTGCCCAATGCTTCCAGGCGGACTGCCTCGGCCTGTGCTGCCGTGCTCAGGGCGAGGCTGGTGGCGAGCACCAGGCTGGCAGTTCGGGATTTTCGGCTCATTGATTAGCTCCCTGATTTGACTTGGTTTTATGGCTGACGAAGGGGCCAAGTCTAGATTTTCCCGGGGCTGTCATCCGTGAAATATGACACGATAATTGCTATTGATTTGGCATTAATTGGCGTCGGGCGAGACGCGATGGCGGGCCGGGCATAAAATTGGCGAGTCCTACGGTCGACGGGAAAAATCGGCCAAAAATGAAATCCACCATCCTCGTTTCCGAGTTGCCCGCATGCCGTCGTCGCCTCCCGCCTTCTCTTCGCCTATCGCCGGCATGTCCCGGCAACTGGTCGTCGTCGTTGCCCCGCATTGGGATAGCACGGTGGCGCGTTTGCAGCGTTTCGCGCGGGCCGGCAGCGATGGCGACTGGCAGCCCGTCGGGCCGGCCATCGCGGTCAGCCTCGGCCGCGCCGGGCTGGCCTGGGGGCGCGGCTTGCATCCGGCGGTCGACGGGCGGGGAAAGCGCGAGGGCGATGGTTGCGCGCCGGCCGGCGTTTTTGCCATCACGGCGCTGTTCGGCGACGCGCTGGACAGCCCCTTGGCCCGCGCCGCCAGGCTGCCCTACCTGGCCGCGACGCTTGAACTCAAGGCCATCGACGACCCGGCTTCGGCGCATTACAACCGCATCGTCGATCAGTCGGTCGTGGTGCCGGACTGGGCATCGTGCGAGGACATGCTGAGGCCGGACGAGCGTTATGCCATCGGCGCCGTCGTCGCCCACAACGCCGAGCCGCCGGTGCCCGGCGCCGGCTCGTGCATTTTCCTGCATGTCTGGGCGGGCCCGGGCGTGCCGACGGCCGGGTGCACGGCGATGGCGCTGGCCGACATGAGCGAAATCGCCGGTTGGCTCGATGCCTCGGCGGCGCCCTTGCTGGTCCAACTGCCGCTGGCCGAATACGCAGCCCGGCGCGCCGCCTGGGGTTTGCCAAACTGCTCGATGCCAATGCGGTGACAGTCCTCGGCCAGCCGGCTAGACTGGCTGCCTTTCAACCATCCCGCGCCGCCACCTGTGCTCAATAAAATCTGGGTCGCCTTCATCCTCGTCGGCTTCGTTGCGGCGGTGGCGCAGTTGCTGCAGGGCGACCTCGACATCTTCACGCGCGTGCTGACCGGGCTGTTCGACACGGCCAAGACCGGTTTCGACATTTCAATCGGCCTGGTTGGCATCATGAGCCTGTGGCTGGGCATCATGAAAATCGGTGAAAAAGGCGGGCTGATCGAACTGTTCAGCCGCCTCGTCGCCCCCTTCTTCCGCCGCGTCTTTCCCGACATCCCGGTTGGCCATCCGGCCAGCGGCAGCATCGTCATGAACGTCAGCGCCAACATGCTCGGCCTCGACAACGCGGCGACGCCGCTCGGCCTCAAGGCCATGCGCGAGTTGCAGGAAATCAACCCGCAGAAGGACACGGCCAGCAATCCGATGATCATGTTCCTGGTACTCAACACGGCCGGCATCACGCTGATCCCGACGACGGTCATCGCCATCCGCCAGAGCATCGCCCTCAAGCAGGGGCTGGTCGGCTTCAACGCCGCCGACATTTTTCTGCCGACCCTGCTCGGCACCTTCGTCTCCTTCTGCGCCGGCCTGATCGCCGTAGCCATCTGGCAGCGCATCAACCTCTTCTGCAAGCCCGTTCTGGCCTTCTTCGGTGGCTTCGCGGCGCTCATGGCCGGGCTGTATTTCTGGCTGGCCGGCATGCCAGCCGAGCAGATGGCGCAAATGATCGGCCTGCTCGGCAGCGGGCTGATCGTCACCATCATCGTCCTCTTCGTCGCCGTCGCTGCGTGGCGCGGCATCGACGTCTACGAAAGCTTCGTCGACGGCGCCAAGGAAGGTTTCGGCGTCGCCGTCCAGATCATTCCCTACCTCATCGCCATGCTCGTCGCCATCTCGGTCTTCCGCACGACGGGCGGCATGGATTACCTGATCGGCGCCATCCGCAGCCTCGTCCTGGCGCTCGGCATGAACGACGATTTCGTCCCGGCCCTGCCCGTCGGCCTCATGAAAACGCTCTCCGGCAGCGGCGCCCGCGGCCTCATGGTAGACGTCATGACGACCTATGGCGTCGATTCCTTCCAGGGCAAACTCGCCGCCATCATCCAGGGTTCGACCGAAACCACCTTCTACGTCCTGGCCGTCTATTTCGGCAGCGTGAACATCACCAAAACCCGCTACGCCCTGGCCTGCGGCCTGATTGCCGACGCCGTCGGGCTGGTCGGCGCCATCCTCATCGGCTACGCCTTTTATCACTGAAACAGGTTTGCTACGGTCAACCGGGAAAAACGGCCAAAAATGAAATGGCGGCGAATCGGCCATCTCATCCGCTTTTCGACGATTAATGACGAAGGAATTCTTCCTCGCCTTGAGCGCTGGTGGTTCTCGCGCACCAAGACTAGAATGAAAAAAACAACCGCAAAGGTGATTGCCCGTCATGAAAAAGTGCGTGCCGACAACGTTCGGGAGGGCGTTGATTAGCCTCTTGCTGGCTTTAGGCAATGCGCCGGGCTGGCTGGCACACGCCGCTGAAGGCGGCGAGCCCTTGGTGATCGCCCATGTCGCCCCGACCACCGGGCGTTTTGCCCTGCATGCCGAGGCCGACCGCCGCGGCAGCGAAATGGCCATCGAGGAATTCAACAAGCGCGGCGGCGTTCTCGGCCGCGAAATCATCCTCATAGCGCGCGACCCGACCCTGGACGGAAAACAGGCGGCGCGCGTTGCCGATGAACTGATTACCCGGACCAAGGCAGCCTTTCTCGTCGGCGCCATCAGCTCCGGCGTGGCCGCCAGCATGTCGGCCGTCGGCCAGAAATACGGCACCATTTTCATCAATACCAATTCCTCGGCGCCTTCCGAATCGGTCGAAAACGCCCATCGCACGAAATTCGTTTTCGATGCGCACGGCGCCAACGTCTATCGCGCCCTGATCAAGTACGCCCTGGCCAATCGGCGGTCAAAACGCGTCGTGCTGCTCACCGAGGACAACGTCTGGGGCAAGGACAACGCGGCGGCCAGCCGTCAATACATCGCCGAATCCGGCGGCACGGTGGTCGGCGAAGTGCTGGCCCCCGAGACCTTGCCCGACCCTTCCGCCATCCTGGCCAAAGTGGCCGCCATCCGGGCCGATACGGTGGTGACCAGTATCAGCGGCGACAACCAGATCAAGCTTTTTGCCCAGATCGACCCGCAAGTGCTCGAGCGGCAATCGTGGATCGTCGGCGAAGTCGACTGGGAAGAGCTCTATCCGGCGCCGGGCACGCCCCGTCCGCTGTTCGCCACGACCTGGGCGTGGAACCTGAAAACCCCGGGCACCGCCGAATTCGTCTCCCGTTATCGCCAGCGCTACGGCCACACCGAGCTGGACTACCCGGGCGACGTGACGCACGCCGCCTATCTCGCCACCAAGGCCCTGCTCGCCGCGATAGAAAAAACCGGGACGACCGACAATCATGCCGTCATCGCCGAGCTCGAAAAATACCGGCGCACGGCCCGGGAAGGGATGCAGGATGCCGATGCCTACATGGATGCGAACAGCCACCACGTGCAACAAAGCATCTACATCGCCCGCTGGAACCCGCGGGCGGCCCGTCCCGAACTCGGCATGGAAATCCTCGGCCATATTCCGCCCGGCCAATCCCGCTTCGAGGGTGAGGCGACAACACGTCTGGAGCCGCTGAGCAGCACGCCCCGCTACACCCCATGAAAACACCCCGTTTCGGTCTCATTGCCCGCATCGCCCTGCTCGTCATCGGCGTCGAACTTGCCGCCTTCGGCGCGCTCGGCGGGTTCTACATCGACCGCTACAGCACGGCCGCCGATGAGCATCTCCAGTCGCGCCTCGAATTGCTCGGGCGCATGATCAGCAACGACGAGCTGGCGCCTACCACCCTGTCGCGTCGCGAACTGATCAGCGAACTGCTGGCTGCACCGTGCTCCCAGGCGATCATGGTCGGCGGCAATGGCCGCGTCATCGTGTCGACCGACCCGGCTCACCTCGGTCGCAAGGCCGGCAGTGTTCCCGGCTTTGACGAACGCTGGCTGGCGGCCGACGCGCCCGACCGCCAATCGATGATCGACGGCGATCGGCTGACCGCCGTCATGCATATCCATAACCCGGTCAGTCAGGCACTGCTCTATGTTGCCGCTTTCGAGATCGATATCAGCAGCATCAACGCCCAAAAGCGGTCGATTGCCCAATGGGGCGTCTTCGGCTCGGCGCTGTTCATTTTGCTCAGTTCGCTGGCCATCCTGTTCTTTGCCCAGCGTCTGATCACCCACCGCATCCGCGGTTCGCTGAGCGTCCTCAAGCAGGTCGAAGGTGGCGACCTCGATGCCCGCATCACGGTGTCGGCCCAGGACGAATTGGGCGAATTGCAGCAGGGCATCAATTCGATGACCGAAAAGGTCGGCGAATTGCTCAAGCAACACCGGCGCAACGAGGAAGAAATCCGCAGCGCCAGCCATCTGCTCAATTCGATCATCGAAAATATCCCCAACATGATCTTCCTCAAGCGCGCCGACGATTTGCGCTTCGTGCTCTTCAACAAGGCCGGGGAGCAATTGCTCGGCTACGGTCGACAGGAAATTCTGGGCAAAAACGACCACGACATTTTCGCCAGGGAGCAGGCTGACTTCTTTGCCAGCAAGGACCGCCAGGTACTCGCCTCGACTGCGCTCACCGACATTCCCGAAGAAAGCATCACGCCGCGCCACGGCCAGCCGCGCATCCTGCACACCAAGAAACTGGCGCTGCGCAATGCCCGGGGCGAGCCGGAATTCTTGCTCGGCATTTCCGAAGACATCACCGATTTCAAACAGGCCGCCGAGGAACTCGAGCGCTACCGGGTCCATCTCGAGCAACTGGTCGCCGTGCGCACGGCCGAGCTATCGCAGGCCAAGGAAGAGGCGGAGTCGGCCAATATCGCCAAGAGCACCTTCCTGGCCAACATGTCGCACGAAATCCGCACCCCGCTCAACGCCATTACCGGCCTCGCCCACATGATCCGCCGCGGCGGCCTGACGCCCGAACAGAGCGAGCGCCTCGACAAGCTGCAAGGGGCCAGTACGCATCTGCTCAACATCATCAACACCATTCTCGACATCTCGAAAGTCGAGGCCGGGAAACTCGAGCTCGAGGAATCGTCCGTCAAGATCGAGGCCATTCTCGGCAATGTCGCCTCCATGCTGCGCGACCAGGTGGAGGCCAAAGGCCTCGATCTGCGCAGCGAAGTCGAGCCGCTGCCGCCCCATCTGTTCGGCGACGTGACTCGCCTGCAACAGGCGCTGCTCAATTACGCCATCAATGCCGTCAAATTCACCGACACCGGCAGTGTCACGCTCCGCGTCAAAGCGGTCGATGAAGCCGACGACAGCATCATGCTGCGTTTCGAAGTCATCGATACCGGCATCGGTATCGCCCCGGAAGCGCTGGGCCGGCTGTTCTCCGCTTTCGAACAGGCCGACAACAGCACCACCCGGAAATACGGCGGAACCGGCCTGGGCCTGGCCATCACCAAACGACTGGCCAAGTTGATGGGCGGCGAAGCCGGGGCCGAAAGCACTCCGGGGGCAGGCAGTACCTTCTGGTTCACTGTGCGACTCCGCAAGGGGGCGGCGAGCTACGATGAAGTCAGCGAAGCTCCCCTGGCCGATACGGCAGAACTTCGCCTCAAGACCGACTACCCGGCGCGCCGAGTCCTGCTCGCCGAGGACGAACCGATCAACCAGGAAATCACCAGGGAGCTGCTCACCGACATCGACTGGCAGGTCGATGCCGCCGCCGATGGTGTCGAGGCCCTGGCGCTGGCCGGGAAAAACGACTACGCACTGATCCTGATGGACATGCAGATGCCCAATATGGATGGCATCGAAGCTACCCGGCGCATCCGGCAACTGGCCAGGGGCGCGGCGACGCCCATCCTGGCGATGACCGCCAACACCTTTGCCGAAGACAAGGTGAAATGTCTGGAGGCCGGGATGAACGATTTCATCAGCAAGCCGGTCAGCCCCGAACACCTCTACGCGACGCTGTACAAATGGGTGGCCAAAAGCCGGCAGCCGGATTCGGCCAACGACAAAACGCCCGACGTGGCGGTGAGCTGAAGTCCCAGCCTTTTCGGGAAAAGGCCAAACGAAGATTGATGTCGCCCTTTTTTTTCTTGCCATGGGGCTTAACGGCGTAAATGATTTCCGCTAGAATCCCGCCCCTTCCTCGATGTACAAAACACGCAAGCATCTCCGGATGCCGTAGCCTTGGTGGTGAAATTGGTAGACACGCTATCTTGAGGGGGTAGTGGCGCAAGCTGTGCGAGTTCGAGTCTCGCCCAAGGCACCAATGGCTTGCTCCTGCTTCGCCGCAGATTCGGTCCATGGCTCGATCCAAAATCGCCGGTGGGAACCTTGTCCTTGCTGCTGACTCGAAAGACTGAATGGAAGCAACACGGCCATTCATGTCATGCGCGGCGCCCTGACCATCACGGAATTCGCTGCCGCCTGAAGTCAGGAGGCGAAACCGGCCTTCTGGCGTGAAAGGAGGGACGATGAGCACGTTCATCAGCAGGCTGTTCAATCTGGACAGCGCCGAGCCCCCGGCTGGCGAAATCGACCGCGGCTATGTCTCGGAATACACGCATTTCATCGATCAGTTTCTGGTCGATCATCCCGAGGCCCTTGTCGACCAGCACGACGGACGGCTGCTCTACTGGGACAAAAAAGTCGATCTGGCTGACCTGGAAAAGGCCGAGCAGGACCGTGCCGAGGCTGATGGCTACGGGTTTTACAATTCGGCCTGGCGGGCTATCAAGCATTAGGCGCCCTTCGGCAGACCGTTACCATGGCCATCAGCCTGAGTTTCCAGCCGGCTTCGCTGGGCAGCGTGAGCGTCATCGCCTCCTTGGCCGCCCGGCCATTGGCGACTACGGCAACGCGGAACGCAGCCGTCGCCGTGACGCCGTCTACCATTGTCACCATCTCGCCGCAGGGTCGCCTGCTGGCGGCAACGGCAACAGCCGGAACGACGCCGCCGGCTGCCACCAGCCTTGCTTCTCTGGTTATTTCGGTGCCCCGGCAAGCCAGCGCGGTGGACGGCGATATTCAGGCCGCCCGTCGGGAAGCCCTGGCCGCCCGCATTTCCCTGCAATCCCTGATCGATAACCCGGCCCAGCGCGCCATCGCCAACAACCGCTTCAATCCGGTTTACTCGGCGCTCCTTGCTGCCGCGCATCAGGCCGATTTCATGACGCCGCAAGCGCCGACCCGGGCGAATGCCATCCCGATCGAGATTCCCGAGCCGGTTCTGCCGGTGGACCGGGGGGACGCGGTCAGCGATTACAGTCAGGCGGCTCGCGAATTTGCCCATCGCCAGTCATCGGCAAATCACTGATGGCGCTGTGCCTGAGCGGCTTTGTCCGGGGCTGCCGAGGAGTCATGTCATGGATACCATCTGCAATTTGAGTGAAAAGAGCTGCATCCCCTGCGAGGGCGGCACGCCGCCGTTGGCGCAGGAAGACGTCGGCCGGCTGTTGGCCAACCTCGATGGCTGGGGGCAAACGGGGGGCGAGATCAGCAAGACTTTCCAGTTTCGCAACTACTACGAAACCATGGCCTTCGTGAATGCGGTTGCCTGGATTTCGCATCGCGAAAACCACCACCCCGATCTCGAGGTCGGCTACCGGCAGTGCCGGGTGCGCTACACGACGCACGCCATCGGCGGTCTGTCGGTAAACGATTTCATCTGTGCCGCCAAGATCGAGCGCAGCCTGCTCGGCGTGTAAACTGGCGGCCATGATCGATAGCCCCTACGTTTCGACCTTTCTCGGTCACCGCTTTTTCCTGACCCGGCCGCATATCGACGATGTCGCCATCGAGGACATCGCGCACGGCCTGGCCTACCAGTGCCGCTTCAACGGCCAGACGCGGGAATTCTATTCGGTCGCCCAGCACAGCCTCATGGTTATGCAGCTGGTGCCCGCGCCGTTGCGGCTGGCCGCCTTGCTGCACGACGCCGCCGAGGCCTATCTCGGCGACATGGTCAAGCCGCTCAAGAACCTGTTTCCGGAATTCAGCGTTATCGAAGCGCGCGTCATGCAGATCATCGGCGAGCGTTTCGATGTCGATCTGGAGCATCTTGACCCGGCGATCAAGGCCGCCGACCTGATTGCCCTGGCCACCGAAAAGCGCGACCTCATGCCGCACTCGACCGAGGCCTGGGCCAATCTTCGCGACATCCGGCCGCTGCCCGACCGCATCCGGCCGCTCATGCCGGTCGATGCCAAGTCGGCCTTTCTCGACAGCTTTCGCCAACTACGCGGCTAAAGCCGCTTCAGAACATCGCGGCGAGTCCCTTCAGCACGCTGAGCAGGGCGGCTGAAACGATCATCAGCGCGACCCAGGCCATGACTCCGCTTGCCGTCACCAGGTTCGAGATGGTGTGGGCCTTGCGTGCATCGCTCACCTTGAGCAGGGGCCGCACGCCGTGGCGGATCAGTGCCGCCGAGGCGACCCAGGCCGCCGCCACGATCAACAGGTTGACCGTCAGGCTGGGCACCAGCAGCGCCAGCGACGACAGCCACAGCGGCACCGGCGCAATGGCCGCCAGCGTGTAGGCCTTCTCGTAACCGGGGTCGTGATCCTGGCTGATGGCCATGCGCTGGATGAGCATCGCCATGAAGGAAACCATGGCCAGTTGCACGGCGAACAGGACGATGCCGCTGGCCAGCAACTCGCCGCCGGTCATCGCCGGCACGGAGAGCGGAAAAATCGCGCCGGGGTAGGCCAGTTCGGCAAAGGCGAACATCGCCGGGGGAATGATCGAGAGCGGCATGACCAGGCCGAAGAACAGGGCGCGGGCGGCAGGATGGCTGCGTTCGATATCGGACCAGCCCTCGGTTTCCGAAATCAGCATTGCCGGGAAATGAGTCAGGGACATGATGGACCTCCTTGTCGCCGCCAAAGTGCCGAAAACCGGGGGCGGCGCCGGCAGGCGCGGGACAATGATTGGACGGCGTTCGGCCCCTGCCGGTTCCGCCTTTTTCCGGCGACTCCTACGGTCAACCCGAAAAATCGGCGAAAATTGAAATCCTGCCCCGTTCGTGAAACCCGCCCGCGTGTCTTCCCTCGTCCTCTTCAACAAGCCTTACGGCGTACTCAGCCAATTCACGCCGGAAGGCAAGTGGCGGGCGCTGGCCGAGTTCATTCCGGTCAAGGGCGTCTATGTCGCCGGCCGGCTCGATGCCGACAGCGAAGGCCTGCTCATCCTGACCGACGACGGCAAGCTGCAGGCGAAGATCGCCGACCCCAAACACAAGCTGGAAAAAACCTACTGGGCGCAGGTCGAAGGCGTGCCCGACGAGGCTGCGCTCGACAAATTGCGCGCCGGCATCGCGCTCTCCGATTTCACCGCCAAGCCGGCCAAAGTCCGGCTCATCGCAGAACCGCCCGGCCTCTGGCTGCGCGATCCGCCGATCCGCTACCGCGCCGCGATCCCGACTTCGTGGCTGGAAATCCGCATTGCCGAAGGCAAGAACCGCCAGGTGCGGCGGATGACGGCGGCCATCGGTTATCCTACGCTGCGTCTGATACGGGCCGCCATCGGGGCGGTCGGGCTGGATGATCTGGCGCCTGGCGAATGGCGAAAGATCGACGGCAGTTACCCGGATTTGCAAGGAAAATTTCAATGAACAAGACACGCCTCGGCCTGCTGTTCGGCCTGACCCTGAGCGCCGCCGCCTGGGCCCAGAACGCCATGCCGGTCATGGAACTGAGCGCCGGCTTCCACCGCATCGAGGCCGAAGTGGCGGCCACCGACCCGAACCGTCAGCTCGGCCTGATGAACCGCAAGGCGATGCCGACCCAGCGCGGCATGCTCTTCGTGTTCACCCAGGACAACACCCACTGCATGTGGATGCGCAACACGCTGCTGCCGCTCTCCGTCGCCTTCATGGATGCGGAGGGCAAGATCATCAACATCGAGGACATGCAGCCGCAAACCGAAGACAACCACTGCGCCCGCCGCCCGGCCCGCTACGCGCTCGAGATGAACCTCGGCTGGTTCGCCCAGCGCGGCATCAAGCCCGGCGTCAAGCTCGGCGGCCTCGACAAGGCACCGCGCCCGCAATAATGATTCCGAACAAATGGCGGACCCGCCCGACCGGCGGGCCGCTCGATGCCGGCCTGGCCTCCTGGTTGACCGAGCCCGGTTCGCTGACCGCGCGTTGCCAGCGTAACTGTCGCCAGTTTCGCATCCGTCTGCTGCGCTACGAAAAGGGCCGGGCGCTGGCCGACGAAGGCTTGCGCCTTGAACCATCGCGCGCACCGGCCTGGATCCGCGAGGTGGCGCTCGAGTGCGACGGCGTGCCGGTCATTTTTGCCCACACCACGCTGTCGACCGTAGGCAACGGCCGCCTCAGTCGCTGGCTGGCGCGCCTCGGCAACCACTCGCTCGGCTCGCTGCTGTTCACCCATCCCGGCTTTCAACGTGGCGCCATCGAGTTTCGCCGGCTCGACCCGCATCACCCGCTGTTCCAGCGCGCCGCCGCGCTGGGCCTGGCTGGCGACACCCTGTGGGCCCGCCGTTCGCTGCATCGCCTGGGCGCCCAGCAGGTGCTGGTCACTGAAGTTTTTCTGCCGGCCGTGGCCTCGCTCGGCAGCTGATCCGGGATGCGCCATCGCCCGCCGCCGGTTGCCCCCGAACGCCAGAAAACCCTTGTCAGCTCTATAATCCAGCCATGAACCTTCGCAAGTTTTTGGCGATTATGCTGGTGTCTTCGGTGCTTGCCGCCACCTATTGGGGTATGCGCGGCGATGCCGATTCTGGTCCGCTCGAGACCGGCGCCGCCGTTTCCGCGCATTCGAGCCTCCTCTCCGGCTCTGCCGCCCTGTTGCCGCTGCCGGCTGCCCCGGACTTGCCGGCCGACAAGGTCGAACTCGGCAGGCTCCTTTTCTTCGATCGCCGCCTGTCCCACGACGACACGATTGCCTGTGCCAGCTGCCACCAGCTTGCCAGCGGCGGTAGCGATCGTCTCCTCGTCTCGGTCGGCATCGACGGCCGCAAGGGGAGCATCAACGCGCCGACGGTATTCAACAGCAGCCTGAATTTCGTCCAGTTCTGGGATGGCCGCGCCGCCAGCCTCGAAGAGCAGGCCGCCGGGCCGGTACACAACCCGCTCGAAATGGGCTCGAACTGGGCCGAGGTCATTGCCAAGCTCAGCCGCGACGAAGACTATCGCCAGGCCTTCGGCCAACTTTACCAACAGGGCATCACCGGGGAAACCATCGTCGACGCCATCGCCACCTTCGAACGCTCCCTGCTCACCCCGAACGCCCCGGTCGACCGCTTCCTGGCCGGTGACCAGAAGGCCCTTGATGCGCTCGAGCGGGCCGGCTACCAGCGCTTTCTCGATTACGGCTGCGCCAGTTGCCATCAGGGCGCCGGCATTGGCGGCAACATGTTCCAGCGCTTCGGCGTGATGGACGATTACCTCAAGGAGCGCGCCAACCGGCCGTCCGACCTCGGTCGCTTCAATGTCACCGGCCTCGACCAGGACAGGAATGTGTTCAAGGTCCCCAGCCTGCGCAATGTTGCCGTCACGCCACCGTACTTCCACGACGGTTCGGCCGAAACGCTAGACGAGGCGGTCATCGTCATGGGCCGCTACCAGCTCGGCCGCGAACTGTCGGAAGACGACGTCAAGGCGCTCGTCGCCTTCCTGCGTGCGCTGACCGGCGAATGGGAAGGAAAGCGGCTGCAATGAGTCTTCCCGAATCCGTGCCGGGCATGACGAAACAGCGTCTCAGGCTGGGCCTTGCCCTGTTTGTCGGGGTTTTCGTTGCGGCCCTGAGCGGCCTGTTTTTCCTGGCCGAAAAGGTCTCGCCCGAAGCGCACTTCGCCTACACCCAGAAGCTGCGCGACATCGGCGAGCTCGACGCCCGCGTAGACGGGCAAATTCTCGCCAATCGCCTCGAACAGGTCCGCAATTTCGACGCGATGACCCGCTATACCCAACGCCTCGTCGAACTGGGCAAGCAGGTCAGCAGCGCTCCCGCCTTCCTCTCCGCGGCCGACCGCACGGCTGTCGCCGCGGCGGCCGGCGGGCTGGTCGAGGCGCTCGGCCACAAGGCTGCGCTGGTCGATCAGTTCAAGCGCGAAAACGCCATCTTGCGCAATTCGATCTCCTTCTTCCCGATTGCCACCTCGGCCTTCCTCGAAGCCGGTTTGCGCTCCCCGCAGCCCGGCAAGCAGCGCGACCTGATGGGCAAATATGCCCGCGAAGTTCTGGCCTACGCCCATGCCCCAAGCCACGAAGGCGGCGAGCGTGTGCGCGCCGTGCGCGATGAACTGGCCGCGCTGGCGCCAGGTGCGCAGGACGGAAAGCTCGTCGACAACATCATTCGCCACGGCGACAACATCGCCGCCCGGCTGCGCTCGCTCGACGCCTTGATGACCGATATTTCCGCCCAGGCCAGCAGCGTGCGCCTCGAGAAGCTGAGCAGCGACTACGCAGCCGGCCATGCCCGGGCACACCGCACGGCCACCCGCTACCGCGCGGCACTGTATGCGCTGGCCATCGTACTCACCGCCTTCCTCGCCTTCCTTTTCTTCCGGCTCGTTCTCGCCCGTCGTTCGCTGGCCACGGTCAATCGCGAACTGGGCGAGCGCTACGCCGCGCAACTGGCCGTCGAAAAGCAGTTGATCCTGCATGCCACGGCCTTCCGCAGCGCCCACGACGGGATCACGCTGACCGATGCTTCCGGCAACATCCTCGACGTCAACCCGGCCTTCTCGCGCATCACGGGCTGGGAGCGCAGCGAAGTCATCGGGCGCAATCCGCGCGTGCTCAAGTCCGGCCGCCACGACCTCGAGTTCTACGAGGCGATGTGGAAAAGCATCAACGAAACCGACAGCTGGCGCGGCGAAATCTGGAATCGCAACAAGTACGGCGAGATCTACCCCGAACTGCTGTCGATCTCGGCCGTGCGCGACAAGGATGGCAACCTCACCAACTATGTCGCCGTCTTTTCCGACATCGGCCGCCTCAAGGCGCAGGAGTCGCAGCTCACGCAGATGGCCTACTACGATTCGCTGACCGAGCTGCCCAACCGCACCCTGCTTGCCGACCGCCTCGTTCAGGGGATTGCCCAGACCCGTCGTGCCGATGCCCTGATGGCCATCTGCTACCTCGATCTCGACGGCTTCAAGCCGGTCAACGACACCTGGGGCCATGGCGCCGGCGACATGGTGCTCGTTGAAATCGCCAACCGTCTGCGCCAGATGGTACGCGGCGGCGATACCGTGGCGCGCCTCGGCGGCGACGAGTTTGTCATGCTCCTGCTCGGCTTCTCGAGCGAAGCCGAATGCCTCGAAGCGATCCGCCGGCTGCTCGCCAGGATCGCCCAGCCGCTCACCGTCCTGCCCGAGCCGGTCAGCGTCTCGGCCAGTATCGGCGTGACCCTCTTTCCCCACGACAATGAAGACCCCGACACCCTGCTGCGCCATGCCGACCAGGCCATGTACCGCGCCAAGCAGGCCGGCAAGAACTGCTTCCAGATTTTCGATGCCGAGCAGGATCGCCACACGCGCAGCCGGCGCGACCACGTCAACCGCATCCGTCAGGCCCTCGACGAACACGAGTTCGTGATCTATTACCAGCCCAAGGTCAACATGCGCCTCGGCAAGGTCACCGGCGCCGAGGCCCTGATCCGCTGGAACCATCCCGAGCGCGGTATCCTGGCACCCAGCGAGTTCCTGCCGCTGATCAACGACGATGTGATGATCAAGCTGATCGGCGACTGGGTCATCGAGGTGGTGCTCGGCCAGTTGCAAGCGTGGCATGCGGCCGGCCTCGATCTGACGGTCAGCGTCAATGTCGCCAGCAAGCAGTTGCAGGCGCCGGAATTCGTCGAAAAGCTCAAGGCCGCGTTGTTCGTGCATCCCGAAGTGGCCCATCTGCTCGAAATGGAAATCCTCGAAACGGCGGCGCTCGAGGATGTCGCCAAGACATCGCGGGTCATCGACGAATGTCGCGCCCTCGGCGTGCGCTTCTCGCTCGACGACTTCGGCACCGGCTATTCCTCGCTGACCTACCTCAAGCGCCTGCCGGCCGAAATCATCAAGATCGACCAGAGCTTCGTCCGCGAAATTCTCAGCGACTACAACAACCTCGTCATCGTCCAGGGCGTCATCAGCCTGGCCGGCGCCTTCCAGCGTGAAATCATCGCCGAAGGTGTCGAAACCATTGAGCACGGCCGCCTGCTCCTTCAACTCAACTGCGATCACGCCCAGGGCTACGGCATCGCCAAACCCATGCCGGCCGAGCAGGTCGTCGACTGGGTCCGGCAATGGCGGCCCGACCCGATGTGGCAGGCGATCAGCGACCTGTATTGGGACGTTGCCGACTACCCCATGCTCATCGCCGAAATCCAGCTGCGCAACTGGGTCAGCCAGATCGTCTATGCCAGCAACGAGGGACAGGCGGCGTTGGCCCAGAGTATCGACGACCCGGCCCGCAGCGAATTTGGCGCCTGGTACTACGGCGACCACCAGCGTCATTACGAAAGCCACCCGGTCTTCGCCGAAATCGACGGACCCTACCGCCGCCTGCACCGGATCGCCAGCCAGATCGACCAGCGCTGGCGCGATGGCCAAGTCCAGGAATCGCGAGCCCTTGTGCCCGACCTGCTCGCCGCCCGCGACGCGACCCTGGCGCTGGTTCTCCAGTTGCAGCGCGCCGTCGGCGTGCGCCGGACTTAGTCCAGCAGTGCAGCGCGCCGCGGGCGCGGGGACGGGGCGGGGAACAGTGCGGCGAGCACCTCGGCTGGCTTGAGGGCGGCTTCGTCTTTTTCCTCCAGCCAGACGAATCGGCCTTCGGGGGCGCCGGCGGTGGCGGCGAGGGCGGCGCCGCGCTCGGTTTGCGGGTTGCTCAGGATGACGACGCGGGCGAGGTTGCCGGCCATGGCCAGGACGCCGAGTTCATGAACGCAGCCGGCGTTTTTTGCCTTGAAGTTGCGCAGGTCCATGAGCACCACGTCGCTGATGCCGACCAGCCGGTCGAGTGCCTGTTGCCAGGTGTTGTCGTGGCAATAGCATTCGTTAACCCGGTAGCGGCCTTCGACGTCGGGCTCTAGTTCGAACTGGCGGAGCCGGGGTTCGATGTCGGCAACGCGGTTGATGAAGCGTTCGCCGAGCCGGCCGTCGATGAAGGTGAAGATGTCGTCGGCGTCGATGGTGCGGTCGGCCAGGTCGGTGCCGGCGATGAGCACGGTGTTGCCGCTCAGGCGCCAGCGCTCGATGACGCGGTCGAAAATGGCCTGGACATTGGCGTCCTGCTGGAAAACGCGGAGGACGAGCAGGGTTGGTGGTCGGCCGGTGTCGGCCGGGCCGGCGAAGCCTTGCATGAGCGCGGCGCCGAGCGGTATCCACAGGAGCGGCGCGAAACAGACCATGGCACCCCAGCCGAGGTCGCCGATGGCGCCGAGGGCCGGGCCGATCAGGGCGATGGTCCACACCGCGGTGAACAGGTAGAACAGCTCGGAAATGCGTCGTTCCCGGTAGCTTTCGGCCAGCCAGCGGCCCAGCGCCCGGGCCGGCCACCAGGCGATCAGCCAGGGCAGTACGGCAAACAGGGTGAAGGCGCTGGTGGCGCCCAACCAGCCGGCCAGCCAGGCGATGAAAGGGCTTTCCGCTTCGATCATCGCCGCCAGCAAGTCGAGGCCGAGTTGCGACGAGGCGCTGAACACGATGAACAGCGGTGCCAGCCAGGCGCCGACGGCGCGTGTCGCGCCACCGAGGCAAAGGGCGGTGACGACGATGAGCGGCAGGCCGGTGTCGAACAGCATCCAGCCGACGATCTGGGCAAAACTCACGTTCTCGTTGGTGCGCCAGCTCAGCAGGGCGATGGCGAGGACCAGCCAGCCGAGCATGGCGCCGACGAAACGCGGGCGCGACCAGCGGCCGATCACGGCGAGCACGGGCAGCACTGGCCAGGCATAGGCGGCGCCGAGGGTGGCCACGGTTTTGAGGGTGATCGGGCCGTCGGCGATGAGCTGGGTCAGCACTGTGCGGCTCAGGGCGATGACCAGGGTCAGGCCGATGAAGGAAACGAGCAGCCGGCGGTAGGCGTCATCGTTGTCGGCGAGCGATGGAAACCGGGTCGGGCCAGCGACCGCAGGCAGGCTGGCTGGCAGGCTGCCGTCGCCCGGCTCGGCCACCGGCGCTTTCATGAGGCGTTGCATGCTCCGCCGGTAGCTGCGCGCGACGACCCAGGCGCCGACCAGCGCGAGCAGGGTGGCGACGACGAGCAGGAAGAAGATCTTGCCGGAGGCCATGGCTCAGGCGAGGGCGGTGGCGCGCAGGCCGGGGACGTAGACCATGCGGCCGTGGTCGGCGATGTAGCTGAGCAGTTGCCGGCGGTTCTCGCCGCTGCCCGGGGCCTTGAGCGAGATGTGCACCCAGCCCGAGTTGGGGCCTTTGGCCGGGTCGTAGCATTCGCAGATGATCTGGTCGAAAGCCTTGAGGTGGTCCTTCGCCCAGTTGGCCAGGTCCAGCGTGCTCATGCCGACGATTTCGATGTCGCAGGCTTCGCCGCGCGAATGCTGGCTGGTGCTGAGCCAGCTCGCCGGCTTGTTTTTCAGCGCGCGTTCGAGCGGGTGGCCGCGAAAGACGCTGTTCGGCGTAAAGCGGCCGAAGTGGTCGCGGATCGGCTGGAGGACTTCGCGGGCGAGGTGGATGGCGGCGTGCAGTTCGCGCTCGGACGGGAAGCTGTTGGCGATGCCGCGGCGGTCGGCGAGTTCCGAGCGGGTCAATTCATGGATCAGGAAATTGGGCGCGACGAGCGTGTCAGGACGGATGTTGGCCAACGTGAATTGCGAAATGGGCTCATTTTTCCGGTTGACCGTAGCAATCGCCGAGCGCGTGGTGCGGCTCGACCTGGCGACCGGGACAGCGGCGGCCGGCGCCGGGGGCGACTGGGCGGCGCTCCTGGCTGTCGTTTTTGGCGCGGCCTGGCGCGGGCTGCGGGGTTTGGCCGAGGCGGGGCGGGGGCTCATGCGAGGTCCTCCTTGATCTGCTCGATCAGGCCGGCGATGGCGTCGTCGTCGGCGACATGGGCGCGCAGGAAGTCGAGGTGTTCGGTGACCGAAGTGCGTTCGCGCACGCTGGCCCCGCGCAGGATCGCCTGGCGATAGGTTTGCCGGGCCGCTTCGCCCGTCGCCGCGGCCTTCTTGCCGCGCCGGGTTGCAGCCAGCGCGTGCACCAGGTCGAGATCGGCCAGGCTGGCGCTGTCCCAGAAATTCGGGGCGCTTTCGTTGCGCCGCTCGAGTTCCGTGCGCAGGCGGGCGACGTCCTGCTTGAGCGTGGCCAGCCCGGTCAGCGGCGGCTGATCGGTCGCCTGGTCGGGGTACAGGCGGCGGATGAGCAGGGCGGCGCTGGCCCAGTTGGTGTAGGCGTAGGGGCTGGCCTGGCGGGCGTAGGCGTCGCGGTAGTGGGCGGCCATGTTGACCAGGGCTTCGCGGCGGCCGCCTTCGGCCGTCTCGATGAGCGCCAGCCGCTTGTAGGCGCCGCCGAGCAGGCTCAGGCGTTCGCTGGTCTGGCCGTTGGCAGCGAGCGCGGCGAGACGGCTTATCGCCTGCTCGATGTCGTGGCGCAGGGCGGCGCGCAGGCGGTCGTTGCGCTGGCTGTCGTCGGCGGCCAGCCAGCGGCTGGCGGCTTGCCTGATTTCGTAATTGGCCAGTTGCTCGATGACGCGCACGGGGCATTGGCCGCGTTCGGCGGCGAGCGCGCTGCGCAGGCCGGCGATGGCCTTGTCCCAATGGCCCGCCTCGCCCCAGGCGAAGCCGAGCGCGGCGGCGACGTCGGCGCGGCCGGTCCAGGCTTTTTGGGCCGGCGGGATGCGGCGCAGCCGGCGTTCGATGCGTTCGGCGATGTCCGTGCTGTCGCCGCCGTCGCGCAGGTCGCTGGCCAGGTTGTCGAGGTCGACGGCCAGTTCGTGCGGCGTGACGTAGGGCGGCGCTTCGGCGCGGCGCGCCTCGCCGTCGTGCGACAGGCGGAAATTCGGATCGCCGTAGCACTGGTAGGCGCCCCAGGTGTTGACGTTCTCGCAGACGATGAAAATCTCTTCGCGGGCGGCGCGCACGGCTTCGCCGAAGAAGCCGCCGCTCACCATGTGGCGGTAGAAGGCTTCGGCGAAGATCTTGCCGGCGATGTCGTCCACCGCCCAGCCGGCGGCGACGACGATGAAGACCAGTTCGGGCACCCAGCGCATCTGGTCGATGTCGCCCGGGGTCAGGATGGTGTCCACGCCGATGACCATGCCCGAGCGGGCGACGGCCATTTTGGCCGACTGGTAATCATGCACGCCGTGCCCGGCGAGGTGGAGGATGCGCCACTTTTCGCGGTGCAGCGCTTCGAGGATGGCCGGCGTCCGCTCGTTGACGCGGTCGGTCACCTCGTAGCCGGCGTTGGCCAGGGTGCCGACAACGCTCAGCGCCTCGTCGCGGGCGCCGGGCAGGTCGGCGAAATCGGGCGAGTTGCCGAGATCGGGGTTGCCGATGACGAGTGCCGTGTTGCCTGGCGCGTAGGCCGGCCGGGCGCGGAAGTGGCGGGTCTTGAACTGGCGGATCATGCCGGCGCTGACGGCCGGCGGACGCGGGCTGGCGCCCCAGCGATCTTCGAGCAGTTCCCACGGATAGCGCGCCGAACGCTGGTCGACGAGGACCACGAGGTTGCCCTGCTGGGCCGACAGTTCCTTGATGCGCACGGGCAGGAGCAGTTCGAACAGGGTCCTGGCCGCCTCGGCGTTGCGGCTGCTGTCCTGGCTGGCCAGTTCGATGAACGAGTCGGCCAGCGACAACTGGCCGGTGGCCATGGTTTCCTCGGCGCGCGCCTTGTCGGTCGGGAAAATGAAGCGCAGCGACTGGTCGTTGTGCTCGTCCTGGATGATTTCCAGGCGGTGCCACCACTCCGGCGCCTCGTCGGTGCGCAGGCGGTGCTGGCCGGCCTGGCCGGTTTCGATGGCGGTCGCCTCCCAGCGCAGGCTGGCCGCCAGCTCGGCGTTGTCCACCGCCCTGGCGATGGCGTGGGCGGCGGCGATGGCGAGGTCTTCGTAGAGTTCGACGAATTCGATGCGGTCGATGACCACCCGGCCGTCCATCTGGTTGGCCGCCAGCCGCGCGTTGGCGGCAATCGCCGCGCGGAGGACGGCTTCGATGCCGTCGCCGATCGGCACGCCGCCGGCGCCGGTGCCGATGAGCAGGCAACTGACGGCGGCCGAGCGCGGCCGGCTGGCTTCGCCGAAACGGTCGTCCGGCCAGTGCACGACGGCCAGCGCGAAGTCGAGCAGGGCGCTGCGCATGGCTTCTTCGAGCTGGCCGGGGCCGAGCTTGCCGACTTCGCCGAGGCCGACGACGATGGCGCCGGCCGGCTTGGCATTCGGGTTGTCGTTGAGAAAGAGGCTGCTGGTGCCGAGCGGGCCGGGGTAGATGCCGAGATCGGCGCGGCGCGACAGGGCGCCGGCGAGCTGGCGGTCGAGCGCCTGTTCGGCGCTGACGATGGTGTCGCCCTGGTAGTGGCCGACGACCACCGGGTGCCGGGCGTAGGCCAGGCTGCCGTGGGTGATGCCGACGCGGATGACCTGGCCGGCCGCTTCGCCATTGCTACGGTCAACCGGAATTCCGCCCGAAAATCCAAAGCTGCCGATGTCGTCCGGGCCGGGGATGCTGTCGGCCACGGGCAGCGCGGGCAGGACGAAACGTTCCTCGAGACCGGCACCACGGGCCCGGCTCGGCGGTGTCGCCGGGAGCAGCGTCGTGCTGCCCTTGACGAGCAGGTCGAGATAGCCGGGGAAGGCCTTGGGCTGGGCGCACAGCGCGTCGTGCGCGGTGTTTTCGACGTACCACACGGGGACGCCGGGCAGGCGGCCGGAATCCCAGCTCACCGTGCCGTCGCCGGCGGCGGTGGCGATGAATTCGAGTTTCTGGCGCTGGCTGGATGGTTCATCGGGGTTTCCATCGTCGCGGCTGACCAGCTGGTAGTCGATGACGGTGGCCGGCTGGCAGCCGGCCACGTAGAGCATGAGCGGGTCGGCCGGCGCGGCGCGCAGGCGTTGCCAGGAGGTGGCGGCTTCCTGGAGCGTGGCCGGGCTGGCCGTCTCCCAGGTCGCGGCGGTGCTCTCCTTGATCGCCTGCCAGTGCGCGAGGTCGGTGAAATCCGGGTCGTTCGGGGCGAAGGGCAGCAGTTCGAGCAGGCCGGGGTAGTCGCGGACGATGCCGATGATGTCGTCGGTGCCGTGCGTGATGTCGAGCAGCGTCAGCTTGGCCTGCGTCGGGTTGAAGCCAGTCAGCCAGCGCACCGCCTCGTAGGAGCCGAGGTTGGGCGTGCCGAGCATCAAAAAGCGGCTGCCCGGCAGGCGTGAGATGCGCTGCCAGAGGGCGGCGCCGGGGCCGCCGTCGGCGATCATGGCGCGGACGACGAGGCCGCCCATCGAGTGGGCAACCAGGCGTACCGGCTGTTGCGTGCGCTCGGCCCGGTCGACGAGCGGGGCCAGGGTTTCGGCCAGGCGCGCCGCGGCATCGCGGATCGAGTGGCGCCAGTCGTAGGGGAAAATCTCGACGTCGTGGCTGCGCGCCAGGAAGTCGACGAGCGGGCCGTAGAAGTCGTCGACCAGGCCGACCGGCGCGATGTCCGGCTTGCCCATGCGCAGCTTGCCGAGGCCGCCGGCGAACAGGGCGAGGTAGTTGAGCCAGATCGAGCGGTCGCCGGCCTTGAGTTCGCTGCCCATGGTGCCGGGCAGGACGACGGCGATGGGGCGTGGCGCGCTGTCGCTGCGGCGGCGGATGAACGGCCCCCGGGGCAGGGCGGAACGGCTCCGGGGGGCGCTCTGGATGGGCAGGAAGCCGCCCGTCTCCTGGTCGCTGCGGGTGAGCGCGGTGCGCAGCCAGTTGATGCTCTGGCCGTTGGTGAAATAGCGGAAATGATTGACCTTGGGCCCCTGATCCTTGCGGTAGCGGGCGCCGCCGTTGATGCGCGGCAGGCCGCCGAGCATCGAGGCGGTATCGACGACGAGGTCGTGCTCGTCCTTGTAGAACCAGTCGGTGGCCAGCACCTTGAGCGTGTTGAGCAGGGTGTCGCCGGCCTCGATGTCGCCGGCGATGACGGCCAGATCGGCGTCGCTGGCCAGCTCGGGCAGGCTGTTGAGGAGCCGGGTCAGGGCCGAGCCGGGGATCATCGCCTCGATGCCGGGCAGGGTGCGCGGGTCGGTGCGCTCGGCGACGACGGCCTGGATGAAATCGACGGCGCCGCCGACGACCAGCGTGCCGGAGCTCAGGTAGTCGAGCACCGACAGCCAGCGGTCGAGCCGCCCGGAAGCCAGCGTCGTGCCGCGCGCCGGGCAGGCGACACGGGCAAAGCGGCTGACCCGGATTTTCTTTATGCCAAGCAGCGTGACGAATTTGCCGAGCAACTCGCGGTCGCCGGCATAGGCCGCGTTGCGCGCCTTCTCCTCGGCGGCGGAGAGCGGCGCCAGGCCCATTTGCGGGGCAATGCTACGGTCAACGGCAAAAAAGGCCTGAATTTGAAGTGGCGTCAGCACCTCGGCCAGCTTGGCGCAGCCCGACAGGCAGAGCAGTTCGCCGACCAGTCCGCCGCGCGAGTGCGAGACGAGATGCACCTCGGCGCCCTCGGGCAGGCGTTCGAGCAGGGCGTAGGCATTCTGGATCGGGCTTTCGGTCAGCGTCCGGTGTTCGAAGGCGAAAATCCGCTCGCCGTAGGTCAGGGCCAGGCTTTCGCGCAGCTTGCGGGCGTCGGCGTTGTGCGGATCCCAGAGCTTGCCGTAACCGCCGGCGGTGCTCGACGCTGTGCCGTGGATGAAGACGAGGAGCGGCCCGGGGGCGGCGGGCAGCGGGGCGGTGCCGGGAATCGGCGCGAGCGTCAGGGTGTCGCCGGCGGCGATGCGGTAAAGCCCCGGCGTCTTGTTCTCGAGCGATTTTTCCTCGAAAGCCTTGCCGATTTTGCCGGCGACCTTTTTGCCGATGTCGACGCCGAAAAACTCCAGCACACGAATCGCCAGCCCGGCCGCCCCGCGTTCGCTAACGACGGCGCGGCGTGGCGTCAGATGGGTGAATTCCCAGGCGCCGCCTGCCCCGCGCGGCGGCGGCTTGCCGTATTCGCGGGTCAGGTCGTCGGCCCGGCTCCACAGCACGAAGCCGTTTTCCAGCGCAACGCGGACCACCGTTTCCGGCTTGACCTCGATTTCCTCGCCGGCCCCGTCGCGGGCACTGCCCGGGGCCAGTCGGTAAAGCGCTTGAGGCCCGCCGGGCTGGCTGGCGCCGCGGCTGCCAGCCCCGATTTTGGTGCCGCGAATGCGTATCGTCCGTGTGCTCATGCTGGTCTCCTTTGGTGCTGCCCGAGGCTAAAGGGTGACGCTAAAAAATGACATTCAGATTACCAGAGCTGGCGCGTGTCGAGCCAACTGACTTGCCCGGTTCGTCGCCTCACTTCGCGCACCATGTGCGCCGTGCCGCCCGGCCCGTCGCCCCCGCCGCCGTTCCACAGGCAGATGAAGCGGACCCGGCGCAGGCCCTGGGTCAGGGCGCTGTAGAGCAGCCACAGGTTGCAGCGTTCAAAGGCATTCATTTCGCGCCCGTCGCGCTGGCGCGGCAGCGGCCCGAGTTCGTCCGGCATGATGCGCGGCGCCAGGGTGAGCTGGTCGCGCAGGGCGAAATAGCGCTGGCGCCAGGCCTCGCCGTTGGCTGCGGGGAGGATGGAGGCTTCGATGAAATCCGGCTCGGCGAGCGGCAGCAGCATCTGGAAAGGCACGCCGCGGGCGACGCAGGCTTCGCCGAAAAGGATGTCGCCGCCGGCCGCACCCTGGGCGAAAGCCAGGTCGTCCGGGCCGGCCCCCAGGCTGTCGAGCAACTCGCCGATGCGGGCCGCGGCAAGCGGCTCCCGGTCGGCCGGAAAACGCGGTTCGGCGCGGCCCGGGCTGTCGATCATGTGGCCGGAGAAGAGAAAGACCTTGTCCGGCCGGCGCTCGCTGCGCGGCGGCTTGAGGCGCTGCATGGCGCGCTCCAGCGTGGCCAGGGCGGCTTGCACGTTGTCCCGGCGAAAGCCGAGGAGGTCGAGCAGGGCGAGGTGCTTGCAGGTCGCTTCGAGGGCCAGCCAGTCGTTGTCGACATGGGCGATGGCTTCGCGAAAGGCGGCGCCGACGGCGGCCGGGTCGCGGTCGATGATGGCCAGGGCGCCGAGGTTGGCCAGCGCCCAGTAGCGGTTGGCGTCGGCGCGCTCGCACGAGGCGGCCCATGCCACGCCGCCGGCCATGATCGCCGCTTCGTTGGCGTAGCGCGGGTCGCCGGTCAGTTCGCGGTAGACGTGCATCATCATGACGGCGTTGATACCCGCCAGGTAATGCCCGGGGCTGGCCCGAAAGGCCCGGCTGTAGCTGAGGATGGTGTCGCGCAGCAGGGCATCTTCATAGGCCGCGTCGCGGCGCATCTGCTCCGGCGTGTGGCCCTCGATACGCCAGGCATTCACCCATTCCGCCTTGTCCAGGCGGCCGAGCAGCTCCCAGGCTTCGATGTCGTCCTGGTTGTCGTCGATGAGCGCCTTGAAGGCGGCCCGCGCCTCGTCGGTGCGGCCGAGGCGTTGCAGGCAGACGCCGCGCTGGCGGGCGGCCTCGTGGTTGTCCGGGGCGAATTCGAGGGCCAGTTCGCATTGTTCGAGGGCGAAATGGAAATGCGCCATACGGCGCAGCGCCTCGCCGGCCTTGAGGTGGGCCTCGACACGCAGCGGCGTGGCCGGGGCCTCGTCGGCGAGGACGAGAATATCCTCCGGCCGGTTGGCGTTGCGCGCCACCTCGATGCGGGTCGCCCATTCGTCGTGGTTTTCCCAATACTGCAGCGCATTGCCGACGCGCAGCCGGGTCCAGTCCGGCTCCTCGAGATTGGGCAGCAGGCTGTACACCGGGCTGGTCTTGCGGCCGCGCCAGGCGTTCAGGGTGTGCTTCGCCATCGTTGCCAGCGCGGCGATGTCGGCGGCCAGGCTTGACGCGTCGGGGGCGCCGTCGCGCAGGCGATAGGTCAGCTTGCGGTCGGTGTAGATGTCGAAGGGCTGGGCCGCCCGCGGCCCCTGGACGAGGATCACGCCGCGCGCCCGCAAGGCATGGCGGACGCCGAGTTCGTACCAGACATTGGGGTTGTCGAGCGTCAGGTCGGCGACCACCAGGTCGGCCATCAGCAGTTCCTGGAAGAGATCGGCGCGAATGTCGCCGGCGCCGAGTTCCTCATCGGCCCGCAGAACCTCCAGCCCGACGCTTTCCAGGGCCGGCCGGATCAGTTCGGCGTAAACCCGGTCGAAATCGATCAGGCAGCCGTCGGCAGCGGCCTTGATCCCGAACGGCATGGCGACGAAGACATGCAGACTCATGTGCGCCCCTCTGTTGGTCCGACTTGTGTTTTTTGTACTTCGACTTGCCTGCATACAAGTCGTTGAGTCATCTTAGACCGATGATCGTGTCATGCCAAGCGACATTCTTGCCGGCCAGGTCGATGCTACGGTCAACCGGAAAAAACGGCCAAAAATGAAATGCCCATGGCCGCCCGGCGGTGCCGCTCTTGCCTCCCGCTCGGGGATCGTGCTATCAGTGCCCGATGATCCTGACAAATCCTTCCCCCTCGCTGTTCCGGGCCGTCCTGCGATGAGCGCCCGCGACACCCGCCGGCGCCTGGCCACCGAACTTGCCGCGGCGGCTGCCGCCTATCAGGTCGCCGCCGTCATCCCCCATTGCGCCCAGTGTGCCAAGCCGTGCTGCCGACTCGACGTACTCGTCCTCGAGCTGGAGTGGAAGCAGGTCAAGGTGCTTTGGAAACTCGGCGAATCGCGCCCGGCCTTCGACCGGCGCCTCGCCGCCGGCCAGGGCCCGGAAGAAATCCGGGCCGGAAACGGCCTCTACTACGCCCACAGCAAACCCTGCCCGGCCTACGACCAAAGCTGCGGCGCCTGCCGGGTCTACGGCCAGGAAGCCAAGCCGGAAGGCTGCACCGACTTCCCGGTCTACGAGGACGGCGGCGCCGTCATCGCCGACCTGCGCTGCGAAGCCGTGAACCTCGACGCCCTGACCGCCTGGCTCGCCCGCGCCGTCGGTCCGTCCTGGCGCATCGTCAGCTCCGCCGACCCGGAGTTCCCCTTCCTGGTCACGCTGGAAGTGAAGCGGGGCGGCAAGGGCTGAGCATTCGAGCCGAATGGCGCGCTTGGCTCCGGTTGGGGGCCGGTGCCGCCGGCCATCGGTCAACGCCCCATGCCCCCCCGCCCTGAGGGGGTAACCGCCTCTTTTTTGCCGGCCGGCAGCGACTGCTTCAATCCGGAAAAGCCTGCCCGATTTGCCAATCCTGTTCCATGACCGCAGGAACGATATACGCCAAAAGTCATAGAACTTAATGCAAAATAGTCTCTTCTCAGGGTTTACCGATTGACTGTCGATGCTATCTGACTTTTTTGCGGGCACGCTCCGCTTCCTGTTGCTGGGAGTGCTGATTGGCCTGCCATGTTCGGTGCTGGCGGCGGTGCCGGAAAAGGTGGTTTTACAGCTCAAGTGGTTCCATCAGTTCCAGTTTGCCGGCTACTACGCGGCCAAGTCCCAGGGCTACTACGCCGCAGAGGGCCTGGACGTCGAAATTCGTCCGCTCGACCCGAAGAAGACCGTGGTCGAGCAGGTCACCTCCGGCGCCGCCCATTACGGAATCGGCGATTCCGGGATCATTGCCGCCTATGCCCAAGGGGCCAGGATTGTCGCGCTGGCCGCCATCTTCCAGCACGATCCGCTGGTTTTCATCAGCCGGCGCGAAGCGAAAATCATCAGTCCCTACGAAATGAAGGGCAAGCGCCTGATGTTCGACAGCAAGGGCAGCGACGAGGGGCCGTTGCGCGCCATGCTGGCCGAGGCCGGCGTGACGCCGGGCACCTACACCTACGTGCAGCACACCTACAACAAGGAGGATCTGGCCGACCGCAAGGTGGATGTGATGTCGGCCTATCTGACCGACCAGCTCTATTATTTTCGGCAGCGCGGCATACCGATCGACATCATCAACCCGCAAAGCTACGGCATCGATGTCTATGGCGACATGCTGTTCACCAGCGAAAAGGAACTCGAAGAGCATCCCGACCGGGCCGAACGCTTCCGGCGCGCCAGCCTGAAGGGCTGGGCCTATGCGCTGACCCATGGCGAGGAGTTGATCCAGTTGATCAAGCAGGAATATCGGAGCCAGCTTGATCTCGGGCACTTGCAGTTCGAAGCGGAGGAATCCCGCAAACTGATTCTGGCGGAAAGCATCCCGCTCGGTTTTATCGATGTCGGCCGCCTGCGGCGACTGGCCTCCGTCTATTCCGAACACCGCTTGGCACCGCGGCTGTCCGAGAAGCAACTGCAGAATTTCGTGCTCGGCAATCGGCAGTCGCTGGCACTGACCGGCGAGGAAAAGCAATGGCTCAAGGCGCACCCGGTGATCCGGGTTGGCATTGACCGGGACTTTGCTCCTTTCGAGTGGCTTGACGAAAAGGGGACATTCCTCGGCATGAATGCCGAAATCCTTCGCCTGCTCGAAACGCGTCTTGGCGTGCGCTTCGAGGTGGTCAAGGGCAAAACCTGGCAGCAGACGCTCGACATGGCGCGAGCCGGCCAACTCGACATGCTGACCGACGCGGTGAGTACGGCGGAACGCCGTGCTTATCTGGCCTTTACCCAGCCGTTCATCAGTTCGCCTATCGTCATCATCAACGACGGTCGCAACGGCTACGTCGGCAATCTCGGCAATCTCCAGGGCAAGCGGGTAGCGGTGAAGCAGGGTTACTTCATGCAGGAAGTCCTGGCCCGCGAATATCCCAAAATCGAGTTGATTCCTACGGTCGACGAACTGGCTGCCTTCGATTTGATCAAGGCCGGGGAGGCGGCCGCCTACGTCGGCGATGCACCGTCGCTCAACTACCTGATCCAGCAGACCGGGGCCCTCAACCTGCGCTTTTCAGGCAATACCGAATTCACCAGTGGCCACAGCATGGCGGTCGCTCACCGTCATCCCGAACTGCTCAGTATCCTCGACAAGACACTGGCGGCGATACCGCAAAACCAGATGGACGACATCCTCAACCGCTGGATGAGCGTGCGCATAGAACAAGGCATCTCGACGGAAAAGGTCATGATCTATGGCCTGGTGATTTTGACCGTATTGCTGTTTGTCGCCTTGTGGAACTATCGCCTGCACCAGCTCGTCGCGGCACGGCGCCGGGCAGAAACGCGCTTGGCCGAGTTCAGCCGGGATTTCGAGTCCTTTCTCGAACAGACGACCGACTTCATCTATTTCAAGGATGCAAACAGCCGGTTCCGTTTTTGCAGCCAGACGCTGGCCAACATGACCGGGCACGCCAGCTGGCGCGACATGATCGGAAAACACGACCTCGACGTCTTTCCGCCGGAAACCGCAAGGATCTATTACGAAGAGGAACTGCCGGTCTTTGCCGAAGGCAAGCCCCTGCTGAACAAGGTCGACCCTTACTACGACACCCAGGGAGAGCCTGGTCACGTACTGACCAACAAATGGCCCCTGTTCGATGAGCAGGGCAAGGTTGTCGGCATCTTTGGCATCAGCCGCGACATTTCCGAACGGATGCGCCTCGACAAGGAGATGGAGGTTTACCGGAACGATCTGGAGAGCCTGGTCGAACTGCGCACGGCCGATTTGAAATCGGCGCACGCCAAATTGCTCGACACCCAATTCGCCATGGAAAAGGCGGGCATTGGTATTCGCTGGATCGACGCCAATACGGGGCGCATTCTGTACACCAACCAATATGCGGCAGAAATGCTCGGCTACAGCGTCGACGAAATGCTCGCGATGAGCGTCCAGGACTTTGATCCGAATTGTCAGGCGAGAGAACTCGAGCAGATCATCGAAAATCTCCGGAACAAGGGGCACGGCGAAGTCGAAGCGCTCAATCGCGCCAAGGACGGGCGCCTGATTCCGGTAGCAATTTCGACCTATTACATCCCGGAACAGGGTGACACCCCGGCCCGACTGATCGGGTTCGTCACCGATATCACCCAGCGCAAGGAAGCGGAGAAGCTGCTGCATGAAGCCAAGGAGGCTGCCGAAACCGCCAACGTGGCGAAGAGCGCCTTCCTGGCCAACATGAGCCATGAAATCCGCACCCCGCTCAACGCCATCTCCGGCATGGCCCACATCCTGCGCCGGACGGGGCTTTCACCGGTACAGACCGACAAGCTCAACAAGATCGAAGCGGCGAGCAGCCATCTGCTCGAGATCATCAACGCCGTCCTCGATCTTTCCAAGATCGAAGCCGGCAAGTTCGTACTCGAAGATGCCCCCGTTCATGTCGAAGCCATGCTGGGCAACATCACCTCGATGCTGTCCCAGAAAGCAATGGAAAAGGGCGTCGCCTTCAATATCGAAACCGTTGCACTGCCCCACAACCTCCACGGCGATGCCACCCGCTTGCAACAAGCCCTGATCAACTATGTCGCCAACGCCATCAAGTTCACGGAGGCCGGCTACATCACCCTGAAAGTAAAGGAAGATTCGCACACCGACGAGACGACCACGCTGCGCTTTGAGGTCGAGGACACCGGCACCGGCATTGCCCGGGAAGCCATCCCCAAACTCTTCGGCGCTTTCGAGCAGGCCGACAACTCGATGACGCGCAAGTACGGCGGCACCGGTCTGGGTCTGGCGATCACCAAAAAGCTGGCGGAAATCATGGGCGGCTCGGCGGGCGTCAGCAGTACCGAAGGCAAGGGCAGTACCTTCTGGTTTACGGTGGTCCTCAAGAAGGGCGGGCAAAGCGCCGCGAAACCGTTCGGCACCGCTGGCGATGTGGTCGAGCAGGCAATCATGATCGGCCATGCCGGCAAGCGCATCCTGCTCGCCGAAGACGAGTCGATCAACCGGGAAATCGCCCAGCAGTTGCTGGAAGATGTCGGGCTCGAGGTTGATCTCGCCGAGGACGGCCGCGAAGCCGTCGAGAAAGCAAGTTCGGGCAGCTATGCCGTGATCCTGATGGACATGCAAATGCCGCACATGGACGGTCTGGAAGCGACACGCCGGATCAGGCAGTTACCGGGAGGCCCGGCAACGCCTGTTCTGGCGATGACGGCCAATGTTTTTGCCGAGGACAGGGCGCGCTGCTTCGCGGCCGGAATGGACGATTTCATCGCCAAGCCGGTCACGCCGGAACTTCTGTACTCGGCCCTGCTCAGGTGGCTGGAGTCGAAGGGGCGCTGAGCGATTGCTTTGTTGTCTGTTCCGCATTCAGCGTCAGGTGACCGGAGCGTGGAAAAACAAAGCCCCCGAGAAATCGGGGGCTTTTGATGCTTCGGGATTCGGCGTTGCCGTCCCGAAAATGGCTTTTCGACTCAGGCGAAGTTGGCTTCGGCAAACGACCAGTTGACCATCGAGGCCAGATAGGTTTCGACGAATTTCGGGCGCATGTTGCGGTAGTCGATGTAGTAGGCGTGTTCCCAGACGTCGACGCAGAGCAGGGCCTTGTCGCCGGTGGTCAGCGGGGTGCCGGCGGCGCCCATGTTGACGATGTCGACAGAGCCGTCGGCCTTCTTGACCAGCCAGGTCCAGCCGGAACCGAAGTTGCCGACGGCGGAGGTCTGGAAGGCGGTCTTGAAGGCGTCGAGCGAACCCCACTTGGCGTCGATGGCTGCGGCCAGTGCGCCCTTGGGTGCGCCGCCGCCGTTCGGGGTCAGGCAGTTCCAGAAGAAGGTGTGGTTCCAGACCTGAGCGGCGTTGTTGTAGATGCCGCCGGCCGGGGCTTTCTTGACGATGGCTTCGAGGTCAAGGTTTTCGTATTCGGTGCCCTTGATCAGGTTGTTCAGGTTGGTGACGTAGGCCTGATGGTGCTTGCTGTAGTGGTAGTCAAAGGTTTCGGCCGACATGTGCGGGGCGAGGGTGTCTTTGGCAAACGGCAGGGCGGGCAGTTGGTGTTCCATTTATGTTCTCCGTTGGGGTTTGATGAGGGGTGAATCGAAAATTCTAGTCAGCTTCCGGGTCAGCGACAACCTGATTTACCGTGGCTTCGGCCGATCCGCTGGCAAAGCGCAGGTTGAGCAGGTCGCCGGGGCTGAGTCGGGTGGCGTCGCGAATGGCCCGGCCGTCGGCGTCCATGGCAAGGGTATAGCCTCGCGACAGGACGGCGTGGGGGTCAAGCTGGGTCAGACTGTTGCCGAGCGAATTTAGTTTCCCTGAATATTGAGAAATTGCCCACTGGGTCTGCCGGGACAGGCGATATTGCAGGTGGGCGATGCCTTCGGCCTGCTGCGCCGGGTGGGGGCGGGCGCTGGCTTGGCGTTGGCCGAGGGCGTGCAGGCGGACGGCGTAGTGCTCGGTTTGCCGGCGCAGGGCGTGGTGCAGGCGGCTGCCGAGGCTGTCGGTTTCGCGCTGGCGCTGGCGGATGCGTTCGGCCGGATGGACGAGGCGGGCGGCCAGCCAGTCGAGGCGTTGCAGTTGATCGGATAGCGTGCGGTCGATGCGCCGGCCGAGGTGGTTTTCGAGCTGGGTCAGGCGGTCGACCAGGGCGTCGCGGTCCGGGCTGGCCAGTTCGGCGGCAGCGGTCGGGGTCGGGGCGCGCAGGTCGGCGGCGAAGTCGGCGATGGTGAAGTCGGTTTCGTGGCCGACGCCGGAAATGACGGGAATGGCCGAGGCGTTGACGGCGCGGGCAACGCTTTCTTCGTTGAAGGCCCAGAGGTCTTCGATGCTACCACCGCCCCGGCACAGGATGATCGCATCGCAATCGCTGTTGGCCGCCTGGGCGATGGCGTCGGCGATCTTGGCACCGGCGCCTTCGCCCTGGACGGGGGTCGGGAAGAGGGTGATGGCAACGTGTGGGGCGCGCCGGTGCAGGGTGGTCAGCACATCGCGCAGGGCGGCGGCCTGCGGGCTGGTGACGATGGCCAGGCGGCGCGGGAAACTGGGCAGGGGTTTCTTACGGTCAACGGCAAAAAAACCCTCATTTTCAAGTTTGGCCTTGAGCTGCAGGAAGCGCTCGAAAAGGTCGCCCTGGCCGGCCCGGCGGACGGCTTCGACATTTAGCTGGAATTCGCCGCGCGGCTCGTAGAAGGAAACCAGCACGCGGGCTTCGATCTTCTGGCCGTTCTCCAGCCGCCAGCCGAGCACTTGCGACCGGCTTCGCCACATGACGCAGCGCACCTGGGCGTTGGCGTCCTTGAGCGAGAAGTAAACATGGCCGGAGGCGGCGTAGGTCAGGTTGGAGATTTCGCCACTGACCCAACTCAGCGGGAAGGCGGATTCGAGGCAATCCCTGACCTGCCTATTCAGGCTGGATACGCTGAGGACGGTGTTGCTGACAGGTGGCGTGGCGTTTTGCATTTGTCAATTGTAACCCGTGGCTTTATTTTTCAGTCTGGCGTTGACAGCATTTTATTTTGTTAAGTGTTTGATTTGTAAGGGTGTAAATAACATGCCTTGTTTTTTGGCAGAGTATAAAAAATCCTTTGCTGGGTAGGGTTTAGCGCAACTGATGACACGTCATTCACAGACTTATCCACAGCTTTTGGGGATAAGCCGCGCCAACCGCGTCATTTCGTCGCTTGCCCTGAGGCGGGGGGCAGGGCAGAATTGCGGGCTAATGTTTCATCAAGGATAAATTCACGTGTACGAGATCGTAAAAGCGGCCGGCTGGCCGATCTACCCCTTGTTGCTGGCGTCGATCATTTCGGTGGCGCTGATCATCGAGCGACTGGTGTCCCTTCGCCGCAGCAAGGTTGTCCCGGCCGGTCTGCTCAAGCGTGCGGTTGGCGAGTTCAAGCGCGGTGCCAACAACGACAAGCTGCTTGAGGATCTTGACGGCCATTCGCCGCTCGGCCGCGTGCTGTCCGCCGGCCTGCGCAACGTCAATGCCTCGCGTGAAATCATGAAGGAGTCGATCGAGGAAGCCGGTTCGGCCGTTTCCCACGATCTGAATCGCTACCTGACGACGCTTGGCACCATCGCCTCGATCAGCCCGCTCATGGGCCTGTTCGGTACCGTGATCGGGATGATCGAAATCTTCGGCTCGCAGTCGCCGACCGGCGTCGCCAACCCGATGCAACTGGCACATGGCATTTCCATCGCGCTCTACAACACCGGCTTCGGTATTTTCATTGCCATTCCCAGTCTCATCTTCTGGCGGCATTTCCGCGCGCTGGTCGATGGTTTTGTCGTCGAGATGGAGCAGCAGGCTGTTCGTCTCGTCGAATACATGCACGGCGACCGGAAGTAAGCGATGAATTTCCAGCGCGGCCGCAGCCAGGAAGAGCCGGAAATCAACCTGATTCCGATGATCGACGTCTTGCTGGTCATCATCATCTTCCTGATGCTGACCACCACCTACGCCAAGTTTTCGGGCCTGGAGATCAACCTGCCGACGGCCGATGCCAGCAAGCAGGCCGAGCAGCCCAACGAGGTCAATGTGGCAGTGACGGCCAGCGGCCAGATCCTGATCAACAAATCGCCGTTGGCAGCCAGCGACGTCAATAGCATTACCGAAGGCTTGCGGCGGGCGGCGGGCAGCCGCGAAGATCCGTTGATCGTCATCAACGCCGACGCCAAGGCGACGCATCAAAGCGTGGTCGATGTCATGCAGGCGGCGCAGACGGCAGGTTATCCACACATTTCCTTCGCCACCCAGAATCGCTGATGTTTTCTCGCTGGCTACAGCGACAGTGGTTTGAGCAACGCCGGCTGACGCCGGCGTTGTGGCTTTTGCTGCCGCTCGCCTGGCTCTATGCCCTGCTGGCCGCGCTGAATCGCCGGCAGGCCAAGCCGCTGCGGTTGCCCGTGCCGGTCATCGTGGTCGGCAACCTGATCGTCGGCGGCGCCGGCAAGACGCCGCTGACCCTCTGGCTGGCGCAGCAACTCAAGGCGCGCGGCTGGCACCCGGGGATTATCAGCCGGGGTTACGGGCGCAGCGGTGACGGCGTCATTTCGGTGCGCGCCGATTCGTCGCCAGCCGAGGTTGGTGACGAACCTTTGCTCCTCGCCCGGCGCAGCGGGGTTCCGGTCTGTGTCGGCCGACAGCGCGCGGCCGCTGGTGCCGCCTTGCTCGCCGCCCACCCGGAGGTCAATGTCGTGCTTTGCGACGACGGCCTGCAGCACTACGCGCTGGCCCGTGATGTCGAGTTGGTTGTTTTCGATGCGCGGGGCGCCGGCAACGGCTGGCGTTTACCGGTCGGGCCGATGCGCGAATCGCTGGCCCGACTTGCTACGGTCGACGCGATTATTGGCAATAATTTGAAATCCCGGTTTGCCGCCTCAGCGCCCACTTTTGACATGACGCTGCAGCCCGGCAGCTTCTATCGGCTCGACGATCCACAGCAAACTTGTTCGGCCGACAGCCTGCGCGGGCGTGGTCCGCTGCATGCGCTGGCCGGCATCGGCAATCCGGGCCGTTTCTTTCAGACGCTGGAATCTCTGGGACTGAACTGCGAAAATCACCCGTTTCCCGACCATCATCGCTATGCAGTTGCCGATCTGGCTTTCGCCCGGGAAGGCATCCTGCTGATGACCGAGAAGGATGCAGTAAAATGCGCCGGACTGACGGCGGGTGAAACCTGGGTTCTGCCCGTCGAAGCCGAGCTTTCGCCGGCCCTTATTGAACTGATTTTGGAGAAACTCCGTGGACGCCAGGCTGCTTGATATTCTCGTCTGCCCGATTTGCAAGGGCAATCTCGAACACCGCAAGGCTGAGAAGGAACTGGTCTGCAAACCCTGCAAACTGGCCTTCCCGATCCGCGACGACATCCCCATCATGCTCGAGGACGAAGCGCGCCAGCTCAACGCGGACGGGCAGTAATGTCCGGGGTCGCCTTCAAGGTCGTCATCCCGGCGCGCTATGCGTCGACACGCCTGCCCGGCAAGCCGCTGCTCGATCTCGGCGGCAAGCCGATGGTCGTCCGGGTGGTAGAACGGGCGCGCCTGTCGGGCGCCGAGGAAATCTGGGTGGCGACCGATCATGCCGATGTCTGGGCTGCTGCAGAGGCGCATGAAGTCGCCGCACTGATGACGCGTTGCGACCATTCGACCGGTACCGATCGCTTGGCCGAGGTGGTCGAGCAGCGAGGCTGGGGCGGCGACACCATCATCGTCAATGTCCAGGGCGACGAGCCGCTGATCGAACCCGAGGTCATCCTCCAGGCGGCGCGCCAACTGGCGGCCTCCGGCGCTGACATCGCCACCGTCGCGCACCCGATCACCGATCCAGCCGATTTCTTCAACCCGAACGTGGTCAAGGTCGTTTGCCGGGCCGATGGCGACGCGGCCTATTTCTCCCGGGCGCCGATTCCCTATGCGCGCGACCATTTCGCCAAGGAGGCCGGTGGCGAAACCTTGCCGGCCAATTTTCCGGCCTATCGTCACGTCGGCCTGTACGCCTACCGCGCTTCGTTTTTGAAGGCTTTTTCCGGGTTGACCGTAGCACCCACCGAACACTTCGAATCGCTCGAACAATTGCGTGCGTTGTGGCACGGTTACCGCATCAGCCTGACGTTGATCGATGCAGCGCCGGCGCCCGGTGTCGACACGCCCGAAGATGCAGAGCGGATGCGCAAACTGTTTGACCGTCCCGGAAATAGCGAGTAATTTTCCGCCTCTAGAGAACGGCCGCCACTGAAGCCGATAAAAAGAATTTTTCGACAAACCCGAGGGACTTATTCATGAAATTGATTCTGTTGGGCGCACCTGGCGCTGGCAAGGGAACGCAAGCAACATTCATCTCCAAGCAGTTCGGCATTCCCCAGATTTCGCGACATGTTGCGTGCTCAGGTCAAGGCAGGTACGGCATTGGGCCTCGAGGCCAAGAAACACATGGATGCCGGCGGCCTGGTGCCCGATGCCGTCATCATCGGCATGGTCAAGGATCGCCTGACTCAGGACGATTGCAAGAACGGTTACTTGTTCGACGGATTCCCGCGCACCATTCCCCAGGCTCAGGCCATGAAGGATGCCGGCGTACCGATCGAATTCGTTCTCGAAATCGACGTGCCGGACAGCGATATCGTCGAGCGCATGGCCGGTCGTCGTGCCCACCTCGCTTCTGGTCGCACTTACCACGTTAAGTTCAACCCGCCGAAGGTTGAAGGCATCGACGACGTGACCGGCGAACCGCTGGTCCAGCGCGACGACGACAAGGAAGAGACCGTCAAGAAGCGCCTCGAGATCTATCATTCGCAGACCAAGCCGCTCGTCGATTTCTACGGCAAGTGGGCAGCCGAAGGCGATGCCAAGGCCCCGAAGGTACGCAAGGTGGCAGGTGTCGGTAGCGTCGACAGCATCACCAAGAGCGTTTTTGACGCTCTGAAGTAAGAAGGCAACAACGGTGAAAAACGCCTTCTACGCACAGTCAGGGGGCGTTACCGCCGTGATCAATGCGACGGCGTGCGGCCTGATTCAGGAAGCACGTCGGCATCCCGACAAGATCGGGAAAGTCTACGCCGGGCGCGACGGCATCATCGGCGCCCTGACCGAAGACCTCATCGACACCAGTCTCGAATCCGACGAAGCGATTGCCCGCCTGCGCCATACGCCCGGTGGCGCCTTCGGCTCCTGTCGCTACAAGCTCAAAAGTCTAGAACAGCATCGCGCCCAGTACGAACGCCTGATCGAGGTGTTCAAGGCGCACGACATCGGCTACTTCTTCTACAACGGCGGCAACGATTCCATGGATACCGCCTGGAAGGTGTCGCAGATCGCCGAAAAAATGGGCTACCCCGTGGTGTGCGTCGGCGTGCCGAAAACGGTGGACAACGACCTGCCGCATACCGATTGCTGCCCCGGCTTCGGTTCGGTTGCCAAATACGTTGCCACCTCGATTCGCGAAGCCGGCTACGACGTTGCCTCGATGGCGCGGACGTCGACCAAGATTTTTGTCCTTGAAGTCATGGGGCGCCACGCCGGCTGGATTACTGCCGCCTGCGGCCTGGCCTCGGAGATGGCCGGCGAGCCGCCCCACATCCTGCTTTTTCCCGAAGTGCCGTTCGATCCGGAGCGCTTTTTGGCGCGTGCCGACGAGTGCGTCAGGCAGTACGGTTATTGTACGGTGGCCGTGTCCGAAGGCTTGTCCGATGCATCCGGCAAGCTGATCGCCGAGTCCGGCAGCAAGGATGCTTTCGGGCATTCCCAGCTGGGCGGTGTCGGCCAGATGGTTGCCCAGTTGATCAAGGACAAGCTCGGCTACAAATACCACTGGGCGCTGGCTGACTACCTGCAACGTTCGGCCCGCCATCTGGCATCGCGTACCGACCTCGAGCAGGCGCACGCGCTGGGCGTTGCTGCGGTCGACCTCGCTTTGCAGGGCAAAAACGCCGTGATGGCGACCATCAATCGCCTGGTCGATGCGCCGTATCGCTGGGAAATCGGCGATGCGCCACTCAAGGACATTGCCAATGTCGAGCGCAAGATGCCTCCCGAATTCATCTCGGCTGATGGTTTTCACATCACCGATGCCTGCCGTGCCTACCTGCAACCGCTGATCGAAGGCGAGGAGCCGCCGCCGTACCGCAAGGGGCTCCCCGATTATGTGCGTTTGAAGAACGTTTCCATTACTAGAAAGCTGGGGGCGTTCAACGTGTAGTTCCATCAATCTAGGGAGGGAGTGTATGTCTACACCGTTGTGGTTGGCGCTTGGGTGCGCCGTTCTAGCAGTGTTGTACGGCTGGATTTCCAGTCAGCAGATCCTCGCGTTGCCAGCCGGCAACGAGCGCATGAAAGAGATTGCCAAGGCAATTCAGGAAGGCGCGGAGGCATACCTCAGCCGACAGTACAAAACCATTGCCATGGTTGGTATTGTTCTCTTCCTGGTGATTGGCATCATTCCCAAGCTGGGCTGGCTGACCGCCTTCGGTTTCCTGATCGGCGCCGTGCTTTCCGGTGCCGCCGGCTTTATCGGCATGAATGTTTCGGTGCGCGCCAACGTGCGCACGGCCGAAGCGGCGCGCAGCGGCATTTCGGCGGCGCTCGATGTGGCCTTCAAGGGCGGCGCGATTACCGGCATGCTGGTGGTCGGGCTCGGGCTGCTCGGCGTCGCCGGTTACTTCGCTTTTCTCAAGTCGGCCAATGGTCCCGGTGCCGACTTGCACCATGTCATCGAACCGCTGGTCGGTCTGGCCTTCGGCTCCTCGCTGATTTCGATCTTCGCCCGTCTGGGTGGCGGTATCTTCACCAAGGGGGCTGACGTTGGCGCCGACCTGGTGGGCAAGGTTGAGGCCGGTATTCCCGAAGACGACCCGCGCAATCCGGCGGTGATCGCCGATAACGTCGGTGACAACGTTGGCGATTGCGCCGGCATGGCCGCCGACCTGTTCGAGACCTACGTCGTGACCGTGGTGGCCACCATGGTGCTGGCCGCGCTGATCATCAAGACGGCAACCGGTTTGGGCGAAAACCTGGTGCTTTATCCGCTGGCGCTGGGCGCGGTGTCGATCATCGCCTCCATCGTTGGTTGCTATTTCGTCAAGGCTACCGAAGGCGGCAAGATCATGGCGGCTCTTTATCGCGGTCTGATCGTCGCCGGCGTTCTGGCCCTGGTCTTTTATTACCCGGTGACTTCCTGGTTGATCGGCGCCGGCGCCACGCTGCCCGACGGTAGTGTGATCAACACCATGACCATGTTCGGCTGCTCCGTGGTCGGCTTGGTGCTGACCGCTGCGCTGGTCTGGATCACCGAGTATTACACCGGTACCGACTACGCGCCGGTGAAACACGTTGCCGCTGCTTGTCAGACCGGCCACGCCACCAACATCATCGCCGGGATCGGTGTCTCGATGAAGGCGACCGCATGGCCGGTACTTTCGGTCTGTGCCGCAATCTATGCGGCCTTCGCCATGGGCGGCCTGTTCGGTATCGCCATTGCAGCCACATCGATGCTGTCGATGGCCGGTATCGTCGTGGCGCTTGATGCCTACGGGCCGATCACCGACAACGCCGGTGGTATTGCCGAAATGGCCGAATTGCCGAAGGAAGTGCGCAACGTAACCGATCCGCTCGATGCGGTCGGCAACACCACCAAGGCCGTAACCAAGGGCTATGCCATCGGCTCTGCCGGCCTGGCTGCTCTGGTGCTCTTCGCTGACTACACCCATGGCTTGGAAGCCGTCTCGGGCAAGGTCTTTACTTTCGACCTGTCGAACCACCTGGTCATCATCGGTCTCTTCATCGGCGGCCTGATTCCCTTCCTGTTCGGCGCCATGGCCATGGAAGCGGTTGGCCGTTCGGCCGGAGCGGTGGTTGTCGAAGTTCGTCGCCAGTTCAAGGAAATTCCGGGGATCATGGAAGGTACGGCGAAGCCGGATTATTCGCGCGCCGTCGATATGTTGACCGTGGCAGCCATCAAGGAAATGATGATTCCGTCCATCCTGCCGGTCGCCGTTCCTATCGTCGTCGGCCTGCTTCTGGGCCCGGTGGCACTCGGCGGTCTGCTGGTCGGTACCATCGTGACCGGTCTGTTCGTGGCCATTTCGATGACGACGGGCGGCGGTGCCTGGGACAACGCCAAGAAATACATCGAGGACGGTCACTTCGGCGGCAAGGGGTCGGAGGCCCACAAGGCTGCGGTGACCGGCGATACGGTCGGCGACCCGTATAAGGATACGGCTGGTCCGGCGGTCAACCCGCTGATCAAGATCATCAATCTGGTTGCCTTGTTGATTGTTCCGCTGATTGCCTGATTGGCGATATTGTTATGAAAAGGCGGCTGCGGCCGCCTTTTTTTACATTTCTTTGATTTGTAAATTTCAAGCCAAGTTAGAATTTACAAAAGAATTCAGGGAGGGGCATGAGCGAGGTTGCAAGCGGTTCTGTCGGTGTCGGCAATTCAGGTGTGCGGGAAGATCTTCTGCACCATGATCCTTTACTCGACTGCCTGGTCGAGTTGACCCGTATCCATGGGCGTCCGAGTACGCGCGCCGCACTGGTTGCGGGGCTGCCTCTGGAAAAGGGTTCGCTGACGCCCTCCTTGTTCGGACGTGCGGCCAGTCGGGCCGGATTGTCGGCCAAGGTGGTCAAGCGTTCGCTCGATCGGATAGATGATGTGCTGCTGCCGGCCGTTCTGCTGCTCAACGGTGATGAAGCCTGCGTTCTGCTCGGTTGGGATGAGTCCGGCCAGACTGCCCGTCTGCTGTTTCCGGATACGGGGCAGGGTTCCCACCAGATGGCGCGGGATGACCTGGCGCTGCGCTATACCGGCATCGCCATTTTTGCCCGGCCGCATTTTCGCTTCGACAGTCGCACGCCGCAGGTCGGTGACGTCAAGCTGCGTCACTGGTTCTGGGGGGCATTGGCCGAGCAGATGCCGGTCTACCGCGATGTTCTCGGTGCGGCCCTGCTGATCAACGTGATGGCATTGGCCATGCCGTTGTTCACAATGAATGTCTATGATCGCGTCGTTCCCAACCGGGCGATGGAGACGCTGTGGGTTCTCGCCTTGGGCGTCGTGCTCATCATCGGTGTGGACATGGCGCTGCGCTCCCTGCGCGGCTATTTCATCGATCTGGCCGGCGCTCGCATCGACATGAAATTGTCGGCCGCCATCATGGAGCGCGTGCTGGGGGTGCGTATGGAGGCACGGCCGGCTGCGGTTGGTGCGTTCGCCTCGAATCTGCGCTCTTTCGAGTCGGTTCGTGATTTCATCACATCGGCTTCCGTCACGGCTTTTATCGATCTGCCGTTTGCCCTGCTTTTTGTCCTGGTCATCGCGCTTATCGCCTGGCAACTGATCATCCCGGTCTTGCTGGCCATCGTGGCTGTGGTGATTTATGCCTACGTGCTGCAACACAAGATGCACGCTCTCTCGGAGTCGACCTATCGGGCCGGCGCGCTGCGCAACGCGACCCTGGTCGAAAGCCTGACAGCGCTGGAAACGATCAAGACGCAAGGGGCCGAAGGGCTGATGCAGGCCAAGTGGGAAAAGACGGTTTCCTTCGTCGCCGGAGTCAACAATCAGATGCGTTTTCTGTCTGCCGCGGCGACCAACGGGGCAATGGAAATCCAGCAGATCGTCAATATCGTGGTCGTGATTGGCGGGGTGTACCTGATCGCTGACGGACAGCTCAGCATGGGCGGTCTGATCGCCTGCACCATGCTGACCTCGCGCGCGGTCGCTCCGCTGGGGCAAATGGTTGGGTTGCTCATGCAGTATCACAATGCCAAGGTGGCGCTGACCTCGCTTGAGCAGATTATGCAGAATCCGGTTGAGCGGCCGGTCGATGCCAATTTTGTGCATCGCCCCGAACTCAAGGGCAATATCGAATTCCGCGATGTTCAGTTCAGTTATCCGAATTGTCAGGTTGCCGCACTGAAGGGGCTGAATTGTCGGATCAACGAAGGTGAAAAGGTCGTGGTGATCGGCCGCATCGGTTCGGGAAAGACGACCTTGCAGAAATTGCTGCTCGGCCTGTACCAGCCGACCGGCGGTGCGGTCAGCATCGATGGTGTCGACCTGCGCCAGCTCGACCCGGCCGACCTGCGGCGCAACATCGGCTATGTGGCGCAGGATGTCACCCTGTTCTACGGAACCCTGCGCGACAACATCGCGATCGGTGCCCCCTATGCCGACGACGCCACTATCGTGGCTGCCGCCGAGGCTGGTGGCCTGACCGAATTCGTCAATCGTCATCCCGATGGTTTCGACATGATGATCGGCGAGCGGGGAGATTCGCTGTCGGGCGGCCAACGACAGGGTGTGGCGATCGCCCGGGCCTTCCTCATGGACCCGCCCATCCTGCTGCTCGACGAACCGACCAGCGCGATGGATTTTTCCTCCGAACAGCAGTTCAAGGAGCGTCTCCGGGTCATGGCGGCGCACAAGACGGTGCTCATCGTGACCCATCGCAACAGCTTGCTTGACCTCGCGACGCGGGTTTTGGTCGTTGATGATGGCCGTATCGTGGCCGACGGTCCGCGTGACCAGGTCATTCAGGCGTTGCAGAGCGGCCGGATCGGGAGGGCGTCATGAAGCGCCTGAAAGCGATCTTTGAGGCGATGCATGCCTGGCTGGAGCGCGTCGCTCAGAAGGCGACGCCCTACGTCGAGCGCATCCTTGGCCGCCTGCCGAGCCGGGAGGAGGTCGAAGTCGTCGATTTCGCCACCGATGCTGATCTGGCCATGCTGCGTCAAGAGCCGCTGCGGGCTCGCGTGCTCTTGCGTTCGATCGGAATTGTTTTCGCCGTCTTTGTCGTGTGGGCCGCTGTCGCTCAACTCGATGAGGTGACGCGGGGCGAGGGCAAAGTCATTCCGTCCCGGCAGGTTCAGATTCTGCAAAGCATCGATGGCGGTCTGGTTTCCGAAATCCTCGTGCGCGAAGGCGAGATCGTTCAACCCGAGCAGTTGCTGATCAAAATCGATGAAACCCGTTTTGTTTCTTCGGTGAAGGAAAACCAGGCCCAATATCTCGGGTTGGTGGCCAGAGCGGCCCGCCTGCGCGCCATTTCGGAAGGCAAGCCATTCGTTCCGCCGCCTGAGGTCATGAAGGAGGATCCCTCCATCGTTGCGCAGGAACGCCAGTTTTACGAGGCGAGAAACGACGAGCTGACGGCGGCGGTTTCGATTGCCCGCCAGCAACTCAATCAGCGCCACCAGGAACTGAACGAGGCGCAGGCGAAACGGGCGCAGGCTTCACAGGGTTATGAACTGACTTCGAAAGAGCTTTCGGTGACGCGTCCCCTGATCAATTCGGGGGCCGTGTCCGAAGTTGAGTTGCTGCGTCTGGAGCGCGATGTTTCGCGTTATCGCGGCGAGCGCGACATGGCTTCGGCCCAGATCTCCCGGGTTCAGTCATCGATCAACGAGGCGCAACGCAAGATCGAGGAGGTCGAGCTGACCTTTCGCAACGAAGCCAGCAAAGAGCTTTCCGAAGTCATGTCCAAGCTCAACAGCCTGGCCGAGGGGAGTGTGGCGCTATCCGATCGCGTCAAGCAGTCGTCGATACGCTCGCCGGTCAAGGGCACGGTCAAGCGTCTGCTGGTCAATACCGTCGGCGGCGTCATCCAGCCGGGCAAGGACATGATCGAGATCGTTCCACTCGAAGATACCTTGTTGCTCGAAGCGCGCGTCTTGCCGCGGGACATTGCCTTCCTGCGGCCGGGGCAGCCGGTGATCGTCAAATTTACTGCCTATGATTTTTCAATCTACGGCGGTCTGGATGGCACGCTCGAACACATCGGCGCCGATACGGTCATGGATGAAAAGGGCAATGCCTTCTACACGGTACGGGTGCGCACCAGCAAGCCCGGTTTCGGCGATGCCAACCTGCCGATCATTCCCGGCATGATTGCCGAGGTCGATATTTTGACGGGCAAGAAGAGCGTTCTCGCCTATCTGCTCAAGCCGGTCCTGCGGGCCAAGAGCGTGGCTTTGACGGAGCGTTGATGGTTCATTGCTTTGTTGACCGTGATGCAACGGCCCTGCCATCGTGGCTGGAGGCCTTTCCTCAGGCGCGAGTGGCGCGCCGTGAGGCTGCGCAACTGCCCGCTGGCATGGGGGTCCTCTGGTGCCGTTGTCGACCGGAGGAAAATCTCGCGACGATCTTGGGCGCCTTGACGATTTCGCCGTCGCAGATCATCGTCATCCTGGCCGATGAGCCGGACGATGCGATCATCGCCGACGCCTTTGCCCTGGGCGCTTCCGGTTGCTGCAATACCTACGCGGCGCCCGAGGTGTTGCGGCAGGTAGCGCTGGTCGTTCAAAACGGCGGCCTGTGGATCGGTCAATCCCTGTTGCGACGACTGGTCGGCAGCACCTCCCGGGCAATCGAGGCGCGTGCCGAAGTCACGGCGGATACCTGGTCAGCCCTTCTCTCAGAGCGCGAGTCGCAAGTCGCGAAGCTCGTTGCCGGCGGCGCCAGCAACAAGGAAATCGCCGACCAGTTGGCGATCACCGAAAGAACGGTCAAGGCACATTTGTCGGCGATTTTCGAAAAACTTGGCGTGCGCGACCGTCTCCAGCTATCCCTGCGCATCAACGGCGTCAAGCTTTAGACGGCTCCCCGCTTCAAGACGTCGGCGCTCTGTCCGGGGAGGCCGATGCTTGGATTCCTACGGTCAACCCGAAATATTTGCCAAATTTGAAATTTCCGGAATGCAAGGATTTCCCGTTTCCGTCTCTGCGAAAGCCTTGTAAATGGCCGTCTGGCGTGAAATAACTCACGATTTGTGGCGATACTGTACTTTGGTTCAATAGCTAGCCGACGTTGATACTCTTACACTTTTGATATTGCTAATAGTGTCTGGAGTATTGCCATGGCTCAAGCCCAAGTTGTCGCCCAAGTTTCCGTTCTCTCTGGTCAAGCATTTGCGCGCGACAGCGCAGGAAATACCCGCCGCCTGAAGCTCGGAGATTCGATCCGCGAAGGCGAGAGCGTGGTTGCCGGCGATGGCGCCAAGGTGGTCCTGACGCTGGCCGACGGGCGAGAGCTTGATGTACGTCCGGGCGAAACGGCGAGAATCGACGCGGAAGTCGCGGCGTCAGTCAAGCCGGATGCTACCGATAGCGCCGTTGCCAATACTCCCGAAGGCTTCAAGAAGATCGCCTCGGCCATCCAGTCCGGTAGCGATCTCGACGCCCTGCTCGAAGAAGAAGCGCCGGCCGCAGGCCTGCCAGGTCAAGGCGGCAACGAAGGCCACACCTTTGTCGAATTCCTGCGGATCGTTGAAACCGTTGATCCGCTGGCCTATCAGTTTGGAACCGAGCGTGGTCGGCTGGTAGAAACTATTGAAGGAGCGCCGCTGATCGCCGGTGTCGAAGCTCCGCTCATCCCCACCGTCACCAGCGTCGACGACCCGCTCGATGCAGGCGTAAACAGCGTCACCGTCCCGGAAGGCAGCGACGCGGTGTTTACCGTTACCCTCTCCGGCGTCTCAAGCACGGCTACCAGCTACGACCTGGCCCTGGCCTCTGGTAGCGCTACGCTGGGCAACGACTTTACCAGTGCCTTGAGCTTCAGCGATGGTGTTACCTACAACAGCAGCACCGGCCAAATCACCGTGCCAGCTGGCGTCAGCAGCTTCACGATCAGTGTTCCGACTAGCGATGACAGCGTTCACGAAGCGTCGGAGAACTTCACCCTGACCGTCGGCGGTGTCGTGGGCACCGGAACCATCACCGACAACGACGACCGTCCGGTCTTCAACATGGGCGCCGACTTCATTGTTGACGAAGCCGCCGGCACCATCACCTTCACGGTCACCAAGACGGGCGCCACCGACCTGGCTTCCAGCGTCGACTACGCCACCGTCGACGGCAGCGCTGTCGCCGGCTCCGACTACACCGCCACCAACGGCACCCTCAACTTTGCCGCCGGCGAAACCCAAAAGACCATCACCGTCGCCATCACCAACGACACCGTCTTCGAAGGCGCCCCCCGGCCAACGACGACCGTCCGACGCTCAACATCGGCAGCGACATCCTCATCGACGAAGCCGCCGGCACCGTCACCTTCACGGTCACCAAAGTCGGTGCCACCGAACAAGCCGTCACCGTCGACTACGCCACCGCCAACGGCAGCGCCACCGCCGGCCTTGACTACACGGCACAAAACGGCAGCCTCAGCTTCGCCGCCGGCGAGACCCAAAAGACCATCACCATCGCCATCGCCAACGACAGCGAATACGAAATCGCCGAAGACTTCACCGTCTCGATCAGCAACCCGACGAACGCCGTGCTCGGCACCAGCAGCACCACCGGCACCATCGTCGATGACGGCCGTCTGCTCCCCCCCGGCACCCCGGCCGACGACGACCGTCCGGGCTTCTCGATCAACGACCTGCTCATCGACGAAGCCGCCGGCAGCGTCACCTTCACCGTCACCCGCAGCGGCGACCTGACGCAAAGCGCCACGGTCGACTACGCCGGCCAAGCCAATACGGCGACCACCCCGGCCGACTACAGCGTCACCCCGGGCACCCTCAACTTCGCCGCCGGCATCGCCAGCCAGACCATCACCGTCGCCATCACCAACGACAGCAGCTTCGAAGGCCCGGAAAGCTTCAACATCAACCTCTCCAACCCGACCGGCGCCGTCATCGTTGACGGCCAGGGCGTCGGCACCATCGTCGACGACGGTCGCACCCTGCCGCCGGGCACCCCGGCCAACGACGACCGTCCGGTCTTCAACATGGGCGCCGACTTCATTGTTGACGAAGCCGCCGGCACCATCACCTTCACCGTCACCAAGACGGGCGCCACCGACCTGGCGTCCAGCGTCGACTACGCCACCGTCGACGGCAGCGCTGTCGCTGGTTCGGACTACACCGCCACCAACGGCACCCTCAACTTTGCCGCCGGCGAAACCCAAAAGACCATCACCGTCGCCATCACCAACGACACCGTCTTCGAAGGCGCCCTCAACATCGATAGCCCGACGATCACCGAGGGCGGCTACGCCACTTTCACGGCGACCTTGAGCAACACCAGCACGACAGCCGTTACCTTCACGCCCAGCCTGACGGGTGGTACGGCAACGCTGGGCACCGATACCAGTGCAGCCAGCACGCTGCAGTACTACAACGGGACTGCCTGGGTATCGGCCAGCGGCGGGGTGAGCATCCCGGCTGGCAGCACCAGCGTGCAACTGCGCCTGCAGACGACGGATGACAAGCTGGACGAGCCGGCCGAGAACTTCTCGCTGACCGCTACGGTGACCAGCGGCAATACGAGCAATGTCTCGGCAACCGGCCTGGCGACGATCAACGACAACGATTCGGCACCGGTTGCCGTCGTCGATACGAACTCGATGCTGGAAGATGCCGGGACCGTGAATGGCAATGTGCTGCTCAACGATACGGACGCCGATGGCGATGCGCTGACCGTTACCCAGTTCGTATTCGAAGGCGTCACCGTGACGGCTGGCACGGCGCATACCGTTGCCGGCATTGGGGAATTGACCATCGACAGCAACGGTAGTTACAGCTTCACGCCTGCGACGCACTACAGTGGTGTGCCTTCCATCGTTTATACGATTACCGATGGTGCGAACACGGCCAGCGCTGCTCTCAACATCACGGTGACGGCGGTGAAGGATGCGCCGATCCTGATCGTCGATTCGAATACTGTAGTGGGCACCTCGACGGCACCGGTTACCTTGCCGACGGCGACCGGGCTGACTCAGGGCTACTATAGCCAGTTGGCGCTCACTCCGGGCGATGCGGCCAATGTCCTGAATCTCGAGGCGGCCGTCGAAGGCAATGCAGCGACCACCACCACGGTGGTGAGCAACGTCGGTGTGCCGGAATCGGCTTTCATTACCGGTGACGCCTATCGTTATACCGGCTTTGTCTTCCTCGAAGCAGGGCATTCCTATGTCTGGTCGGGTTATCGCGACGACACCATGCAGATCAAGGTCGGCGGCACGACGGTATTCGCTACCGGCCACAACAACTGGGCAACTTACGAGAGCGATACGGTTACGCCACTGGTTTCCGGTTATTACTCGTTCGAGCTCAATGTGTTCGACGGTCACGGGATCGGCGAGCTGACAGCTGCCGTCTCCGTCGATGGCGGTGATCCGCTGGCGCTCAATACCTCGAATTTCCTGCTGTATGCCGCGAGTACCGATGTGACTTCGGCGACGACGGTAGGCGATTTTGTGAGCAATAACGACGGTGGCTACTACCCGGTAGGGGCTGGCGGTGGGGCCAATACCTGGATTTCCCTGGGCAGCGTCTCGGCCGCTTTGGCCGATAGCGATGGTTCCGAAGTCTTGACGATAGCGATCAGCGCGATCCCTGTCGGCGGGGTGCTGAGCGACGGAACCCACAGCTTTACCGCCACGGCTGGCGCGACCAGCGTCGATGTGACGGACTGGGATCTCAATGCGCTCCAGTTCAAGTCGGTCAGCGGTTACAGCGGCGTGGTGGATTTGACGGTAACGGCAACAGCCACCGAAATCAGCAACGGTGCTTCGGCTTCTTCGACGGGGATCTTGTCGGTCCTGGTTGCCGATGCCGACGCGCCGACCCTGGTGACGCCGGATACCATGGTTGTCCTCAGCCAGCAGAATGCGACGGATGCCATTCGGCGGGTTGCCCTGCCGATTTCCGTCGGGCTGGTCGATAGCAGCGAAACGCTGACGCTGAAGGTGGCCGGTTTGCCGACCGGGTCGGTGCTCAGTGATGGCGTCAACACCTTCACGGCGACCATGGCCGATAACGGGGTGGATGTCAGTGGCTGGAACCTGGCCAACCTGACCATCACGGTTGCCAGCAACTTTACTTCCACTGGAACGGCTATCACGGTGACCGCAACCTCGACCGTCTATGCCATGGTGGATGGCGTGTCGACAGCCATTGATGCCGCCTCGACGTCGCAGGACATCACCTTGATTTCCGACTACACGACGACGACGTTGAACGGAACCAACTCGGGTACCGGGTTGACCGGAACTTCTTCCGATAACTACATCGACGGCGCGGGAGGGAACGATACGATCAGCGGTCTGGCCGGCAACGACATCTTGCTCGGTGGCAGTGGCAACGACACCCTTCTTGGCGGCGACGGGACCGACCTGCTCAAGGGCGGGACGGGAACCGACAACCTGCAGGGCGGCGCCGGCAGCGACCGCCTGATCGGTGGCCAGGGCAACGATACGCTGAGCGGCAATGCCGGAACGGTGGATGCGGTAACCGATATCTTCCAGTGGGAATTGAACGACGGCGGTACGGTGTTCACGCCTGCAGCCGATGTGATCACTGACTTCGGTGGTGCGGCAGCCAGCGCAGGCGGCGATATTCTTGACCTGCGCGATCTGCTGGTCGGCGAATCGCACGCTGGCACCGATGCCGGCAACCTCGCCAACTACCTGCATTTCAGTTTCAACAATGTGACCGGCGATACCACGGTGAGCGTGACGACCAGTGGTAGCGGCTCGGCCAACCAGACGATCACCTTGCAAGGGGTCGATCTGGTCGGCTCGAATACCAACGACGCGGCGGTCATCAGCGAACTGCTGAGGAACGGCAAGCTGATTACCGACTGATTCCGGTATTCATCCAGCAAAAAGGGGCGGAAATTTCCGCCCCTTTTTTAATCGGTACCCGGCAACGTGAATAGTGGAATGCCGGTTTCTTGTTTTGAATTTTGGCCGTTTTTTCCGGTTGACCGTAGCAATCAGCCGTAGGCGCTCTTACTCGTGCTGACGCAGCTTGGTGGCGTTCGGGATATGGATTTTCCGGCCTTCGACGACGATCAGGCCGAGTTCGGTCAGTTCGTGCAGGATGCGCGAGAAATGTTCCTGGGTCAGGTTGAGGCGGGAGGCGATGACGCCCTTGTTGGTCGGCAGGGTGATGGCCACGTTGATGCCGTCGTGCTCGGCCTCGGGCAATTCGCGCAGGAGGTAGCCGATGATGCGTTGTTTGCCGGAGTGCAGCGAATACGACTCGACGTCGTTCATCAGTTGATGCAGGCGCATGGCCATGCCGGCCAGCATCTTGCGGCAGAGGTTGTGGTCGCGCTGCAGTTCCTCGAAAACGGCGGCCTTCGAGATGTGCAACAGCAGGCAGTCGGTCAGGGCCTGGGCGAAGACGATGTAGGGCTTTTCCATGAACATGATGGCTTCACCGAAACTTTGCCCCTGGCTGATGATCTCGACGACCTTCTCGCTGCCTTGCGAGGAGGTGAAGGCGAGCTTGATCTGACCGTACACCAGCAGGTGAAAGCCGCCGCAGGGGTCGCCCTTGTGGAAGAGGATTTCGCCCTTGCTGGCGTGGATTTCGCGGGTGCCACGGGCAATGCGGCTGAGCTCTTCCGGTGCCAGTCCCTGAAATAGCGGAACGTGCGTCAGTAGGGCTTCGATGTTGATTGGATGGCTTCCGTGCATGATCTTCGCAGCAATAACAATGGCCTCCGATCTTGGCATCCGACCGATGCCAAAGCAATACGACTTTATGACTACCTACTGACGGGTAAGTTGCACATAAAGGAGGGGGAGGCGGCTGGGCAGTTCCTCCGGTTTGCGGATGACGCAGAAGCCGGCCGGGCCGAAAAGGTAGGGCAGGTAGGCGCCGGCTTCGTGGTCGATGGTGACGCAGAACGGCGTCAAGCCGAGGCGGCGGGCTTCGTGCACAGCCATCCGGGTGTCCTCGATGCCGTAGCGCGAGTCGTAGATGTCGAGGTCGTTCGGCTTGCCGTCAGTGATGATCAGCAGGAGGCGGCGGCTGGCTGGCTGTTCGGCGAGGATGCTGGCGGCCTGGCGGATGGCGGCGCCCATCCGCGTGTAGTAGCCAGGCTTGATGGCCAGGATGCGGCCGCGGGCGGCGGCATCGTACTTGCCGCCAAAGTCCTTGAGCAGATGGAAGCGAATGTTCTGGCGGCGCAGCGAGGAAAAGCCGTAGATGCCGAAACGGTCGCCAGTCGCGGTGAGCGCTTCGGAAAACAGCAGCAGCGAATCGCGGATGACGTCGACGATGCGGTGCGAATCGGAAATCGGCGCGTCGGTGGACATCGACAGGTCGGCCAGCAGCAGGCAGGCGAGGTCGCGCTCGCAGCGTTCCTGGGCGAGATAGCCGCCACTTTCCGGCGTGTGGCCGGAGGCGCGGTCGGCGTGGTTGCGTACGCAGGCGTCGACGTCGAGTTCCGGGCCGTCCGGCTGGCCCTTGAGCCAACGGCGTTGCGGGGCGAGGGCGGCGAACTGGCCGCGCAGTTTCCTGGCCGTCGCGGCCAGTTCCTGCGGCAGGGCGGCTGGCTCGGCATCGTGGGCGACCATCGGCTGGAGCAGGCAATGCGCCGGCTGCATCAGGTTCTTGCGGTAATCCCACTCGGGCAGCGCGATGCCGGGGCCGATCGGTGTGTCGTCCTCGGCGGCGGAGGGCAGGTCGAGATCGAACTTGACGCGCGACTTGGCCGTTTCGCCGTCGCGCATCAGCGACAGTTTGTCGAGATCGTTGGCCGCATCGCTGGCGTTCGGGTTCTCGTCCTCGTCGAAAGCGCGATTGACGCGGACGTATTCGGCCCAGGTCGGCAGGCTTTCGGCGCGGAACATGGCGAGCATCGGGTTCTTGTTGTCCGGTGTCTCGACCTGCTCGGCCTTGTGCGCTTCCTTGGCCGTTTCGGCATTGCCGCCGCTGCCTTCGGGCGGCAGCTTGTCGTCCGGGTCGGCGAGTTTGGCGGCGGCGGTGGGCTTGTCGGAACCGATGAGCCAGAGCAGGACAGGCTGCGGCGGCCGGGATTTCATCGAGGTCAGCGGCGGCAGGCCGGCGACCGAGCCGGGTTCTGCCAGCGCCTGGCGGATGGCGTTTTCCTGCGCCGCTTCGTCGGCCTGCATGGCGCCCGGCGCGATGCGCGCCGCCAGGTGGGCGGCGACCAGGCGGCGGTAACGCTCGTCGAGGCCGGGGTAGCGCTCGAGCGCCGTGCGGCTGGCGGTCTGGTTGCGGATGAACCAGGGCTGCTCGGGCGCCACGTCGCTGGCGGCCAGCGCGGCCAGCCACAGGTAGAGATCGCGGTTTAGCCCCTTGTCGGGAAAGGCGGCGATTTCCGGCGGCAGGCGCAGGGTTTCGGCGTCGCGCCGGCCCTGGGCGATGCGCTCGTTGCTGCCGGCGATGCGCTGCAGCCAGGTGCGCCGGGCGCCGTGTTCTTCAGAGGTGGCGGCGGCCACCTTGAGGCCGGGATCGCCGCCGAAGGCACGAAACAGGATGCCGGCGGTTTTTTCAACTTCGGGCAGTTTGACGGCGGCCTCCGGGTAATGCCCGGCGGCCGCCTTGGTCACCCAGTTGTGCCAGATTTTGCCGATGAATTCTTCCATGGCTACAGTTTGGCTCCCGCGTCTTCGTCTGTATTTGATAAGGCTGAAAAACCGGCTTCGTTTCGTCGTGCGTCCTCGTTGCTGACCCAGCGCAGGAGCTGGCCGTTCGGGTTGTTCCGGTTGACCGTGGTGCAGGCCGAAATGCATTGGCCGCATTGGGTGCAGGCGAACATCCAGCGTTTAACGTTACGCGGCTTGAGGCGCATCGGGCAGACGGCGTCGCAGGCCGAATTGCGCTCGGGGAGGCAACTGGCGCAATCGGTCAGACGCTTGCGGTCGAAGCCGACGACCATGGCTTTCTTGTTCACGATCCAGGCGAAGCTCTGGAAAATGCCGACGGCACAGCCGTAGCGGCAGAACAGGTGACGGGCGAAGAGGAATTCGAGGCTCAGCACCGTGGTCGCAGCAGCCAGAAAGATGACTTCTTTTTTGTAGAGCGTGAAGGTGAACAGGCCGTGGTAGACCTGAAATGGCGGCATCAGGTAGGTCAGGCCGACCAGCGCCCAGGCGAAGGCGAAACCGATGGCGGCGGGGACGACGAGCAGCCAGTAACGCTTGTCGCGCTTGGCCGGGGTGCCATCCGGTTCCCACGGCGGGGTTTGCTTCTTGTCCCAGACCGAGTGCTTGCCGCTGGCGATGAGCATCAGGCGGTTGATCGTTTCGACCACGGAAAAGTGCGGGCAGAGCCAGCCGCAATAAAGGCGGCCCCATTTCCAGGCGACGCCGATGATCAGCGCGCCGGTGCCGAGAACGGGCAGGAAGAGGTAGAGGATGATGTTGATGACCGCTGTGCTCGCCTCGCCGGTGCCGGCCATCAGTTCGTCGATGCCGAGGTGCCAGGGATAGGTCAGGAAATAGGCGTGGCGTTCGGTGAGGTCGTAGCGGAACAGGTCGAAGATGGGCGTCACGGTGAACAGCGTGAAAAAGCCCATCTGCGCCAGCAGACGGTAACGCTGAAGCCTTTCAATTTTGATCATTTTTTCCGGTTGACCGTGGAATCGCCGGACCGATGAGCGGGAAGCGCCAGGTTTGGCCATTCATGGCCTTGATCAGCGCATACATGCCGAACAGCACGAGGGTCGAGTGGATGCAGGTGAAATAAAGGATCAGCGTGACCCAGGTCCATTCCCAGTCGAGCCCGCCGAGGGCGAGGATGGCGCCGGAGAGGACGACGATGAGCAGGCCGCCGACCAGGCTGACGAAGGTGGTCTGCCGGAGATGCTGGCGGGCCAGTGGCGGGGCGCTGTCCTTGTAATTGAACCAGAGGCCGACGAGGATCAGGAAGGCCAGCCCCGGCAAGAGCAGCAGGTTGATCAGATAGAGGGCTTCGGCGAGGACGGCCAGGTTTTGCCCGGCCTTTTCTTCCTCAAAACCGAAGTGAGTCTCCCCGAGTTGAAACTCGGGGCTTCCTCGCCACGAGTTTGGTGCACCTTCGGTGCCAGGTTGGCCTGTCTTGCTCGCCTCGCCATGAATGGCGGGGCTTTCGCTCGACCCGTGGTCATCGTCCGAAAGTGGCATTGACGATTTCCATGAGCGCTTCGACGGTTTCCTCGTCGTCGGTCAGGCTTTCGACCAGCGCGGCGCGACAGGCGGCGGTGACGTCGAAGCCGGATTTGATGAGGGTCGCGGCGTAGACGAGCAGGCGGGTGCTGGCGACCTCTTCGAGATCGCGGTCCTTGAGGGCGCGGAAGGCCTTGGCGATGCCGACCAGACGCTTGGCGAGGTCGGCGTCGCAGCCGGTTTCGCCGATCAGGATGGAGATTTCGCGCTCGGCGCCGGGGAAGTCGAAGCGCATCGAGACGAAACGCTGGCGGGTGGATGGCTTGAGTCCCTTGAGCAGATTCTGGTAGCCCGGGTTGTAGGAGACGACGAGCATGAAATTGGCCGGCGCTTCGAGGGTTTCGCCGGTGCGGTCGATGGGCAGGATGCGACGGTCGTCGGCCAGCGGGTGGAGGACGACGGTGGTGTCCTTGCGCGCTTCGACCACTTCGTCGAGGTAGCAGATGCCGCCTTCGCGCACGGCGCGGGTCAGCGGGCCGTCCGACCAGTAGGTGCCCTTGTCGGAAATGAGGTGGCGGCCGACGAGGTCGGCGGCGGTCAGGTCGTCGTGGCAGGCGACGGTATAGAGCGGCAGTTTCAACCTCGCCGCCATGTGGGCGACGAAGCGCGTCTTGCCGCAGCCGGTCGGGCCCTTGATGAGCAGCGGCAGGCGCTGGTTGAAGGCGTGCTCGAACAGCGAAATTTCGTTGCCGGAAGGTTCGTAGAAGGGCAGGTCGGTCATTTGAGAGAGATCCAGTAGGCAAGCAGAATCAGGCTGGAGACGAGGATCAGCCAGCCTTCGAGGAGCAGGCGCCACATCAGCGGTGCTTCGCGCAGCTCCATGAAATCGAGGATGACCAGCCGGCCCTTGACGAAGGCGATGACCAGCATGGCGACAATGGCCCCGGTGCCGGCGGCGCCGACTTCACCGAGATACCAGGTGATGCCGGTGGCGATCATGAGGACGAGCCAGGCGCGGTGGGCGGAATTTTTCAGAAAGGTGGCCATCAGCGCATCACATAAACGAGCGGGAAAAGGACGATCCACAGCAGGTCGACCATGTGCCAGTAGGCGGCGCCGCTTTCCAGTCCGTGCGCATTGTGGCCGCCGTAGGCACCATTTCTGGCCTGGAACCAGAGGACGGTCAGGATGACCATGCCGAGGATGACGTGCATGAAATGGAAGAAGGTCAGCGAGATGTAGAACATGTAAAACGTGTTGGTCGACATCGAAATGCCGGCGCCGAACTTGGCAGCGTATTCGATCACCTTGACGACCAGGAAGCCGCCGCCGCACAACCAGCCGAGCAGGATGTTGCGGGGGATGGCCTTGATGTCATCGCGATGCGCCGCCTGCACGGCGCGGACGATGAACCACGAGCCGGTGATCAGGAGCAGCGTATTCAGGGCGCCGAGGTTGCGGTCGAGCGTCTGCTGGTAGAGGTTGAATTCCTCGACATGGCTGGCCCGGGCGAAGGCGTAGGCGGAAAAGAACACGGCGAAGGCGAGTAGTTCGGCCAGGATGAAGAACCAGATGGCGAGGTCGCCGGGCAGGCGCGGTGCGGCCGGGGCCGCGCCGGGTTCGGGCGGAGGGTTCAACGGTGAAGACTGGGCGGCGGTGGTCATGGCATGCATGGTAGCGGGGTGTCGATCAGCACAAATTGATATGGCCCAAAAATGAGACTAGTTCTCACAACGGAAGGGCAGGTGCGCCGCCGCCTGGTCCCGATAGTTGGCCACCGCGTCGCCCTGCACGTCGAGGTGGCGGCCGATCAGCTTGCGCATGGCCGGGTCGGCGATCCAGTGGGCGGAATGGACGACGGTGGGCGTGAAACCGCGGGCGATCTTGTGTTCGCCGCCGGCCCCGGGCTCGAAGCGCTGCAGGCCCCCGCGCAGGCAGTAGGCGATGCCCTGATAGAAACAGAGTTCGAAATGCAGGCTGTGATACTGGCCGCTGCAGCCCCAGTAACGGCCGTAGAGCGTGTCGTCGCTGCGGAAACAGAGCGATACGGCAACCGGCCGGCCGCCGTCGCGGGCAATGAAGACGACCATGCGGCGGCCCAGCGCCGGCGCCAGATCGGCGAAGCAGGCGGCGGTGAATACGGCGTGGTTGTTGAATTTATCGAAGGTTGCGGCGTAGAGGGCGTGCAGCGCCGGCCACTCGGCCGGGTTGATTTCGTCGCCATGGCAGACCTCGATGCTCAGGCCGCTTTCGGCCACCTTGCGGCGCTCGGCCCGGACCTTGCGCCGCTTGTCGGCGGCAAAGGTGGCCAGATAGCCGTCGAAGTCGCCACAACCGCTGTCGAGCCACTGGAACTGGACGTTATGGCTGATCAGCATGCCGGCTGCCCGTAGCTCACTGCAGTCGTTCTCGTTCGGAAAGGCGACGTGCCACGACGACATGTCGTGTCCGCTGGCCACCGACTGCGCGCCATCGATCAGGGCGCGACGAATTGTCGATGCCGGCGGACCTTCCGCCACCAGCAGGCGCGGCCCGGTAGCCGGGGTATGCGGCAGGCCGCTCAGCAGTTTCGGGAAGTAGCTGCGGCCGAGCTGTTGGTAGACCGAGGCCCACGACCAGTCATGGATAAAGTCGCCGTGCGAGTTGAAGCGGACGTAGAGCGGCAGGATGCCGACGATGCGGCCTTGCTCATCGCTCGCCGTTAGATGGCATGGCACCCAGCCCCAGTCCGGCCCGGCGGCGCCATGGCGTTCGATGATGGCGAGAAAGTCAGCGTTGAGAAAAGGGTCGCCGGGCGGGCAGAGACGATGCCACGCCTCGCTCGGGATGGCGTCGGCGGAATCAACGGAAGAGAGCGTCAGGGCTGGCATCGGGGCATTTTCTGTGGCGGCACTTAAGCGGACCGCTGGCCGGGGCATCGGTTCCCATCATCCGCCATGCGAGCGTCAAATTTCGGGCTTGGGGCGTGATTGCTACGGTCAACCGGAAATTTGGGCGAAAATTGAAATCTCCGCCGGCCACCCGGGATGCCGCGTTTTCAGATCAGGAAAATCCATGTACTACATCGTCGATAGCGACAAATCGTTTTACGAAGCCAGCACCGATCTCGTCCCGGTTATCCAGCGCCTCGGCCTCAGTATGCTGCAGATGCACGACCTCGGCGGCATGCTGGACAGCAAGGAGATCGAATTCGACGACGAATGTCAGGTCTTCGAAGTCGGCAATCCCCGGCTGGTCGAGAAAATGCTGGCCATCGACATGCGCCTCAGCGCGGCGCTGCCCTGGCGGATTTCGGTCTATACCGAGAACGGCAACACGAAGATCGCCCTGATCCGGCCGCTACCCCTCCTCGCGGCGCTCTCGCCGGATGCCGCGCTGGCCCGGCTGGCGCAGGAACTGGAAGAAAAGCTCATCCAGATCGTCGACGAGACGCGCTAGGCGGATAGCAATAGCCTATCAAGCGTATCCGGGCAATCAATTAGTAATGCAGGACATGCTCTCCTAATATCAGTTTGACCGTTTTCAAGAACGTCATTCAACGAGGAGAGTAGAGAAATGGATAGCAATCAAACGAAGAGCGCCGGCAAATGCCCGGTCATGCATGGCGGCAACACGGCCAGCGGCAACTCGAACATGGCGTGGTGGCCGAATGCGCTGAACCTCGACATCCTGCATCAGCACGACAGCAAGACCAATCCGCTGGGCGCGGGCTTCAACTACCGCGAGGAAGTCAAAAAGCTCGACGTCGCCGCCCTCAAGCAAGACCTGGTCGCCCTGATGACCAACAGCCAGGACTGGTGGCCGGCCGACTGGGGCCACTATGGCGGCCTGATGATCCGCATGGCCTGGCACTCGGCCGGTTCGTACCGGGTGGCCGATGGTCGCGGCGGTGCCGGCACCGGCAACCAGCGTTTTGCCCCGCTCAATTCCTGGCCCGACAACGCCAATCTGGACAAGGCGCGCCGCCTGTTGTGGCCGATCAAGAAAAAATACGGCAACAAGCTGAGCTGGGCCGACCTCATCATTCTCGCCGGCAACGTCGCCTATGAATCCATGGGCCTCAAGACTTTCGGCTTCGCCTTTGGTCGCGAGGACATCTGGCATCCGGAAAAGGACACCTACTGGGGTTCCGAGAAGGAATGGCTGGCGCCAACCGACAACCCGAACAGCCGTTACTCGGGCGAGCGCGATCTGGAAAACCCGCTGGCCGCCGTCATGATGGGGCTGATCTACGTCAATCCCGAAGGCGTCGATGGCAAGCCCGACCCGCTCAAGACTGCCCACGACGTGCGCATCACCTTCGCCCGCATGGCCATGAACGACGAGGAAACCGTCGCCCTGACGGCTGGTGGTCACACCGTCGGCAAGGCGCATGGCAACGGCGACGCCAAGCGGCTGGGGCCGGCCCCCGAGGCGGCCGACGTCGAGGAACAGGGCCTGGGCTGGAACAACCACACCACCCGCGGCATCGGCCGCGACACCGTGACCAGCGGTATCGAAGGCGCCTGGACGACTCACCCGACGCAATGGGACAACGGCTACTTCGACCTGCTCCTCGGCTACGACTGGTGGCTGGAGAAATCCCCGGCTGGCGCCTGGCAGTGGGCGCCGGTCAATATTCGGGAAGAAGACATGCCGGTCGATGTCGAGGATCCCTCGATCCGCTGCAAGCCGATGATGACCGACGCCGACATGGCGCTGAAGTTCGACCCCGAGTACCGCAAGATCGCCGAACGCTTCCACAAGGATCCGGCCTACTTCTCCGAAGTCTTCGCCCGCGCCTGGTTCAAGCTGACGCACCGCGACATGGGCCCGAAGGCCCGCTACATCGGCCCCGAAGTGCCGCAGGAAGACCTGGTCTGGCAGGATCCGGTGCCGGTCGGCCGTGCCGGTTACGACGTGGCCACGGTCAAGGCCGAAATCGCCGCCAGTGGCCTGAGCATCGGCGACATGGTGGCGACGGCCTGGGACAGTGCGCGGACTTTCCGTGGTTCGGACATGCGCGGCGGGGCCAATGGCGCGCGCATCCGTCTGGCGCCGCAAAAGGACTGGGAGGGCAATGAGCCGGCCCGACTGGCCAGGGTGCTTGCCGTCCTCGAAGGCATTGCGGCGCAGACCGGGGTCAGCGTCGCCGATGTCATCGTCCTCGCCGGTAATCTGGGCGTCGAGCAGGCGGCCAGGGCGGCGGGGGTCGATGTCGTCGTTCCCTTCGCCCCGGGCCGTGGCGATGCCAGCCAGACAATGACCGACGTCGAGTCCTTCGAGTTCCTCGAACCGGTGGCCGATGGCTACCGCAACTGGCTCAAGAAGGATTACGTCGTCAGCGCCGAGGAGTTGATGCTCGACCGCACCCAGTTGCTCGGCCTGACCGCGCATGAAATGACCGTGCTCGTTGGCGGCCTGCGCGTCCTCGGCACCAACTACGGCGGCACCCGGCACGGGGTGCTGACCGACCGCGTCGGGGCGCTGACCAACGACTTCTTCGTCAACCTGACCGATATGGCCTACACCTGGAAGCCGGTGGGGCGGAACCTGTACGAAATCCGCGACCGCAAGACCGGCACGGTCAAATGGACGGCGACCCGGGTCGATCTCGTGTTCGGGTCAAATTCCATCCTTCGGGCCTACGCCGAGGTTTATGCCCAGGATGACAACAAGGAGAAATTCGTTCGGGACTTCGTTGCCGCCTGGACCAAGGTCATGAACGCCGACCGCTTCGATCTGGCGTAAATCCGGCGGGCAATAAAAAAGGCGCGGTTCGCAAGAACCGCGCCTTTTTCCTATTTCAGCAACTTACTGGGTCAGGCTGCCTTCTCTTCCTTGCCACCGACAAAGAAGCTGGCGATGTAGAGGATCAGACCGATCAGGAAGACCACACCGGCCCACTCACGCATCCAGTAGAACAGTGAGATCTTGTCCTGGACGACCATGAACGGCAGCGGAGCGTCGGAGACGCGTTGCAGCCAGACTTGCAGGATGCCGGCGGCGGTCAGGAACAGCGTGATGAAGACCATGGCTACGGTCATCAGCCAGAAGGCCCACATTTCCAGCACTTGCGACTTGTTGCTGTTGGCAGCACGGCCGCGCAGGATGGGCATGGCGTAGGAGATCATCATCAGGTTGACCATGGCGTAGGCGCCATAGAAAGCCATGTGGCCGTGTGCCGCGGTGATCTGCGAACCGTGCGTGTAGTAGTTGACCGGAGCCAGGGTGTGCAGGAAGCCCCAGACACCAGCGCCGAGGAAGGCCATCACGCCGCAACCGAGCGCCCAGAGTACGGCCGCCTTGTTCGGGTGTTCGCGACGGCGACGGTTCACCATGTTGAAGGCAAACACGGTCATGGCGAAGAACGGGATCGGCTCCAGTGCGGAGAAGATGGAACCCCACCACTGCCAGTATTCCGGCGTACCGATCCAGAAGTAGTGGTGACCGGTACCGATGATGCCGGTGATCAGCGTCAGGGTGACGATGACGTACAGCCACTTCTCGATCACTTCACGGTCAACACCGGTCGTCTTGATCAGCACGAAGGCCAGGAAGGAACCGAGGATGAGTTCCCATACGCCTTCCACCCAGAGGTGCACCGTCCACCACCAGAAGAACTTGTCGAGAACGACGTTCACCGGGTTGTAGAAGGAGAACAGGAAGAAGACGGCAAGGCCCCACAAACCGATCAGCAACACCATGGAAATGGCAGTCTTCTTGCCCTTCAGCATGGTCATGGTCAGGTTGAACAGGAAGCCCAAGGCAACGACGACGATACCGAGTTTGGTCGGCAGCGGCTGTTCGAGGAACTCGCGGCCCATGGTTTCGAGGATGCTGTTGCCGGTCAGTTCGGCCAGCGTGGCATACGGCACGGCCAGGTAGCCGACGATGGTCAGCGCACCAGCGACCAGGAAGATCCAGAACAAGGCCAGCGCCAGTTTCGGGCTGAACAGTTCGGTCTCGGATTCTTCCGGGATCATGTAGTAGGCGCCACCCATGAAGCCGAAGAGCAGCCAAGAATCTGACCGACAAACAGACCGATTGCCGCGATGAAGTAGGGTTTTGCAACCGCTTGGGATTTGAATTGCATGTTCAGTTTCTCCTCTCGATCAGCCTTGGTCGTTGGGCGGCCAGTTGGCATCGTTGATCGAATTGACGTGCTTCAGGAAGGCCACGATGGCGTTCAGCTGCTCGTCGGTGAAGTTGAACTGCGGCATGCTGCGGCGACCTGGGATGCCCTCTTTCGGACGGCTCTGGATGAATGCCTTGACGCCTTCGTCGCCGTAGCGAACGATGACGTTGCCCAGTTCGGGGGCAAAGTAGGCACCTTCACCCATCAGGGTGTGGCAACCGATACAGTTATTGACTTCCCACAGCTTCTTGCCTTCGGCGATCTGCGGCGTAATGTTCTGCCGCATGTCACGTTTCGGAAGTTGCGAATGGGTATCGAAGGACAGCGCAAGGAACAACAGGAAGAAGAAGACGGTCCCCCCGTAGAATATGTTCCGCGCCATCGATTTGGTGAAAGCGCCACTCATTGTTTTCCCCCTTTCGGAAATTGTTTGGCCGACGGATGGTAGGGCGCGGGGGCAGGCGCAATCTTTGATGCCCGCTAAAAATGCGGAATTACTTGCGGCGTCGGAGTCGGGCGTGTCGGCGGTATACTCACGCCTCCTCAAGTTGAAAGCATTCCATGGCCGCAGCCAACGACAACGCCAGCATGGCGCTCTTTTGTGACTTCGAAAACGTCGCCCTCGGCGTCCGCGATGCCAATTACGAAAAATTCGATATCAAGCCCATCCTCGAGCGCCTGCTCGCCAAGGGCAGCATCGTCGTCAAGAAAGCCTATTGCGACTGGGATCGCTACAAGGCCTTCAAGTCGGCCATGCACGAAGCCAATTTCGAGCTCATCGAAATCCCGCATGTCCGCCAGTCCGGCAAGAACTCGGCCGATATCCGCATGGTCGTCGATGCCCTCGACCTCTGCTACACCAAGGCCCACGTCGATACCTTCGTGATCATCTCCGGCGATTCCGACTTCTCGCCGCTGGTCTCCAAACTGCGCGAAAACGCCAAGCGGGTGATCGGCGTCGGCGTCAAGCAATCGTGTTCCGACCTGCTGGTCACCAATTGCGACGAATTCATTTATTACGACGACCTCGTCCGCGACCGCGAAGGCCGCGGCAACGCGCGGCGCGACCGCGAAGCGCCGAAGCGCTCGCCGGAAGAAGAAGCCAATCGCAAGCAGAAGCAGGAAGAGCGCAAGACCAAGGCGGTCGACCTCGTCACCGCCACTTTCGTGGACCTCATGGCCGACCGCGGCGAAAGCGAGCGCATCTGGGCCTCGGTCCTCAAGGAAGTGGTCAAGCGCCGCAACCCGGGCTTCAACGAAAGCTATTACGGCTTCCGGACCTTCGGCAATCTGCTCGAAGAAGCCGCCAGCCGCGGCCTGCTCGGCTTCGGTCGCGACGACAAGGGCGCCTTCGTCTTCCGCGCCCCGGCCCGCCAGGCGACGATGGAGGCGGAAACCGCCGGCGACGTGCCAGCCGAGGTCATTGCTACGGTCAACCCGGAAAATGGGCCAAAAACGGAATCGCCGGCTGAGTCGGAAACCTCCGGCAACGCCCGTCGTCGGGGCGGGCGTCGCTCGCGCAACGGTCGCGAGCGTCCGGCCAGCGAGCCGGCCGTGACGGTCGCCGATGTCGTGCCGGTCAGTGTCACGCCGAGCAGCCCATCTCCGGCGGCGAGCGAAACGCCACCGGCTGAGAAGGCCGACAGCAAGCCGCGTCGTGGGGCTCGCCGTCCGCGCAAGGAGGCCGCCGAGCCGGCAAGCGAAGCGGTGGTCGTCGAGCGTTCGCCCGAGCCGGTCGCCGTTGAAATGCCCGCGGCCCCGGCCGAGGCAGCGGCGCCAGGCAAGTCGCCCCGGCGCCGGGGCGGCAGGACGGCGCGCCAGGAGTCTGTTCAGCCAGCCGTGGCCGAACAACCGGTCGGCGAATCGCCCGCCGCGCCCGGCCCAGCCGCCAAGGCCCGCAAGCCGCGCAGCCGCAAGCAGGCTAAGGCGGCCGAAGAAAGCTGAGCGGTATTTAGCCCCCCGGGCAATCCCCGGGGCAACCCCGGTCGGCGACCGGGGCTTAAATCACTTTCAGCAGTTCGGCCCGCAGATGTTCGGCCCGGCGCTTGCCCTGGGTCGTCTCGGTGACGGCGGCAAACCACGGGCCGTATTGCTCGCGCAGTTCGGCGTGACTGCGGGCGGCGAAAACGGCTTCGACGATGCTCAGGTGGGAATAGGGGCCGACGAAGGCTTTCAGGGAATTCATCATGTAATTCTTGGCCATCTCGAGTTCCTTCGGATTGGCCGGTTCCGGCACCGGCCGGAAGGCGGTAATCGACGGCAGCGGGCCGTCCGGTACCGCCGCCTGGCCTTTTTCGTCGACCACGACCCCGACTTCGATGTAACCCTCTTCTTCGAGCATGCCCAGGGTGTGCTGCAGATCGTCCGATTGCAACATGCCGCGCAGCTCTTCGACGGTCCTTTTTCCGTCAATGAAGATCAGCACCCGCCTGACCCGCGGGGTCAGCCCGCCGGCCTTCGTGGTGATTTCGTCATGTCCCTTTGGTGTCTTGGCGAAAACGACGCCCATGTTCTGCCTCCATTATTTGTGTGAATTTTTGTAGGGCATTGTACACAAAAGAAAAACCCGCCGAGTGGCGGGTTTTGAATGAAAGCGGATTTCTTTGCGCTCAGGCGGCGGCTTGCACCGGAATCTTGTGACCGCGGCGGGTGATGCGGTTTTGCGAATCGACGTAGATCAGGTCGGGTTCGTGGCGGGCCAGCTCGACTTCGTTATAGACGGCGAAGGTGGCGATGATCAGGATGTCGCCGGGGGCAGCGCGACGGGCGGCCGAACCATTGACGGAGATGACGCCCGATCCGCGTTCGGCGCGGATGGCATAGGTGGTGAAACGTTCGCCATTGTTTACGTTCCAGATGTCGATCTGTTCGTATTCCTTGATGTTTGCCGCTTCAAGCAGGTCTTCATCGATGGCGCAGGAACCCTCGTAGTGCAGGTCGGCGTGCGTTGCCGTCACGCGGTGCAACTTGGATTTCAGCATTGTTCTCTGCATGGTTTCACTCATCCAGATCCTCTGTCAACGGCCATAATTATGGATACTTTTGCCGCGTCAAATCTCGATGTTGTCGATGAGCCGCGTGTTTCCGAGGCGGCTGGCGGCAAGCACCACCAGCGGGGCGTTTACGCCTTTCGGCATGGCCAGGTCGGACTGTTGTCGCACCGCAACATAGTCGGTTTTCCAGCCTGCTGCGGTCAACCCGGAAATGGCCTCATTTTCCAAAACGGCATAGTCGGTTCTGCCGCCGCGGATGGCGGCGCGGATTTCGTTGAGCAGGCGGTAGAGGTGCGGCGCTTCGGCCCGCTCGGCTGCACTCAGGTAGCCGTTTCGCGAGGAGAGTGCCAGGCCGTCCTCGGCACGCACCGTTTCACCGCCGATGATGGCGATCGGCAAGGCCAGCTGGCGGGTCATGTTGCGGATGACCATGAGCTGCTGGTAATCCTTCTTGCCGAAGACGGCGGCCTGCGGCTGGACGATGTTGAACGTTCTGGATGGCCGGCGGCTCGACCGTGTATTCCTGCGGTTCGGGGTAAAGATCGGCCTCGGTCGGGGCGAACAGGACATCGACACCGGCCGCGGCGAGCTTGGCGCAGTCGTCGGCAAAGGTGCGCGGGTATTTGTCGAAATCCTCGTTCGGGCCGAATTGCAGGCGATTGACGAAGATCGAGGCAACGACGGTATCGCCGTGGGCACGGGCCTGTTCCATGAGGCTGATATGGCCGGCGTGGAGGTTGCCCATGGTCGGCACGAAAACTACGCGGCCACGGTTGTTCAGCGCCGCGCGCAGGTCGGCGATAGCAGAATGGATTTGCATGATGTTTAAGCTGAGTAGGTGTGTTCGGGGCCGGGGTAGCTGCCGTCCTTGACGGCAGCTACGGCGCGGCAGGCGGCGTCGTGAATGCTGCTGGCGCCTTCCATGAAATTCTTGACGAACTTGGCCTTCTTGCCGGGCGGAATGTCGAAGGCGTCGTGGAGGACCATGACCTGACCGGAGCAGTCCTTGCCGGCGCCGATACCGATGGTGATGATGGCCAGGCTGGCGGTGACTTCCGCCGCCAGAACAGCCGGGATGGCTTCGAGGACAATCATCGTCGCGCCTGCACTTTGCAGGGCCAGTGCATCGTCCTTGAGTTTTTGCGCCGCCGCTTCGCCCTTGCCCTGCACCTTGTAGCCGCCCAATGCGTGGACCGATTGCGGCGTCAAGCCAACGTGGCCGCAGACGGGAATGCCACGGTCAACCAGAAATTTGACCGTTTTTGCCATTTCCTCGCCACCTTCGAGCTTGACCATCTGGGCGCCGGCGGCCATCAGCGTGACGGCGTTGCGAAAAGCCTGTTCCGGCGATTCCTGGTAGCTGCCGAAAGGCATGTCGGCGATGATGAAGGGGCGGTCGGAGCCGCGCTTGACGGCGGCCGTGTGGTAGGCAATGTCGGCGACAGTCACCGGCAGCGTCGTGTCGTGCCCCTGGATGACGTTGCCCAGCGAGTCGCCGATCAGGATCGAATCGACCGCGGCGCCATCGAGCAGGCGCGCGAAGCTGGCGTCGTAACAGGTAAACATGACGACCTTCTCGCCGGCTTGATAGAGCTTGGCGAGATCGGCCTGGGTCAGGCGGCGCGTAATGGTTTGGGCACTACTGGTCGTCAAGCTTAACGACGGTTCGTGGCAATGAATCGCTGCGCGCGGACCTGATTTTCGTCAGATTTTGGCGGCAGTTTGCCCTTCCTCGTCAGCCCGACTGTTTTCGCCGAACAATAAAAAAGGCCGCCGGGGCGACCTTTTTCGGGAGTGTTGCCGATCAGGCCAGCATGTCGGCCCAGATGTTCTTGGCCCATCCCATCGCAACCTTGGCTTCCAGTTCGTTGCGCGCCGCCGAAATGCCACCGGCGCCCTTGACGGGTTGCGGGGCTTTGGTTGCCGGGTCGTACTGGTGCACCGAGGCGACGTGGATGACGTTCTTGGCATCGACGAAGCTGTAGCAGGTGTTCATGACCACCGGCGCCGGGTTCGGCTCCTCGCCGGCGAGCAGGTTGAGAATCGCGGCGGCGGCGAGTTTGCCGTGCTGGTTGGCCATGTGGCCGGACTTGGGCATGGTCGGCGCCGGGAAAACGGCGTCGCCCAGCACATGGATGCCCGGCGTGCTGTTTGATTCCATCGACAACCAGTTGACGTCCACCCAACGCTGGTTGATCAGCTTGAGGCCCGATTGGGCGGCAATGGCACCGGCCCGTTGCGGCGGAATGACGTTGAGCACGTCGGCCTTGAACTTGTCGAACTCGAGGATGGCGGTGTTGCTGGCGACGTCGACATCCTTGACCTCGCTGTTGTTGCGGTATTCGAGAATGCCGCCGTAGAGATCCTTCCAGGCCTTCTTGAACAGGCCTTTCTTCGACGTCACATCCTCATTGGCGTCGAGGATGACGACCTTCGATTTCGGCTTGTTGTGCTTGAAATAGTCGGCCACCAGGCTGGCCCGCTCGTAGGGTCCGGGCGGGCAGCGGTAGGGCGCCTTGGGGATGGCGATGGCGTAGGTGCCGCCGTCCT
>PHCH01000157.1 GCA_002840785.1 Betaproteobacteria bacterium HGW-Betaproteobacteria-4
CAGGCGACGCTCGGCGCCTACAACCGGCCGTGGCGCTGAAGGACAACGCAGCATGAAACTCTCGCTCGGACCCCTGCTCTATTTCTGGCCGAAGGCCGAAGTCATGGAGTTCTACGCCGAAATGGCGCAGAACCCGGCGCTCGACATCATCTACGTCGGCGAAGTCGTCTGCTCGCGCCGGCAGCAGTTGCGCACGGCCGACTGGATCGGCCTGGCCCGCGACCTGACCGATGCCGGCAAACAGGTCGTCGTTTCGGCCCAGGCCTTGCTCGAATCGGAAAGCGACCTCAAGGCGCTGCGCCGGCTGGTGGACGACTCGGGTTGCATGCTCGAAGCCAACGACCTCGGTGCGGTCAACCTCGTGCACGGCCAGGATTTCGTCGCCGGCCCGCACCTCAACATCTACAACGAGACGACGCTCGCCACCTTTGCCCGCCACGGCCTCAAGCGCTGGGTGCCGCCACTCGAAGGCACGCGGGCGATGATCGAAACCTTGCACTCCAGCAAGCCGGCCGGCGTCGAGACCGAAGTTTTCGCCTTCGGCAAGATTCCGCTGGCCTTTTCGGCCCGCTGCTTCACGGCCCGCCACTATGATCTGAACAAGGACGACTGCCAGTTCAAGTGCCTCGACCACGCCGAAGGCCTGACCCTGAAGACGCGGGAAGGCCAGGATTTCCTCTGCATCAACGGCATCCAGACCATGTCGGCGCAGAGCTACAACCTGCTGCACGAAATCCCGGACATGCTGAAGATGGGCATCGATATCGTCCGCATCAGCCCGCAGAAGGAGCACATCAACGCCATCATCGCCGCCTTCGATGCGGCCCGACGCGGCGAGCCGGTGAACGTCGATAGCCGGGAGTGGAACAGCAGCGGTCTCGTCGATGGCTACTGGTTCGGCGATGCGGGTATAGTCCAGCATCACACGCAAGCCCTGGCACAACTCGGAGTCTGATCATGAACGGCAGCTTCACCATCCCCAAATTCCGCTTGCCCACCTTCGTCGCCAGCCTCGGCCACAAGCTGCCGCAATGGCCGCACACGCTGACGCTGGTCGCCGGTCTCAACGCCGCGCTCAAGATGAAGCTGCTGCCGGAAAGCGAACTGGCCCTGCTCGAAGACAAACTGTTCCGCGTCCGCGTCCTCGATACCGGCGGCGAGGCTTCATACACCTACGCCAACGGTCTGTTCCGGCCGGTCTTCCGCCCGCAACGCGAACCCGACCTGGCGTTTGCCGCCAATCTGTCGGCCTACCTGCAACTGCTTTCCCGTCAGGAAGACCCGGACACACTGTTCTTCAACCGCGAACTGGAAATCACCGGCGACACCGAGCTTGGCCTGATCGTCAAGAACATGCTCGACGCGGTGGAATGGCCGAAATTTTCAGCCAGACTGCCGGTTTTCCGCCACTAGGCGAACGTCATCCGGTCCGACCGCACTCCTACGGTCAACCGGAAATTCGGGCCAAAATTGAAATCCGCTCCAATCAGGCAATCGGCACGATACTGAGCGTTTCGGCCAGTTCGATGGGGGTCGCCAGACCCTGCATTTCACGAATGCTGCGCGGCCCGAGAAAGACGGCGACGCCGGCCTGCAGATCGCCTTCATCCGACATCAGATGCGAACGGATGGCTGGGTACTCATGCCCCACGGCTTCGAGCACTTCGCCGACGGTGTCGCCACTGGCCATGATTTCGTGCTGGCCACCGGCATAACTGCGCAGCGCCTGCGGAATATGAACGGATACGACGGGAGAATCGAACATGATGGGCCTCCTCGCGGTCTGTGCTTGCTCGTATGACAGGCCGACACAAGCATGGTTCGCCCAATAAAAACGGGAGGCCGCAGCCTCCCGTTCGGTCCTTCAGGCGAAACCGCCCTCAGTTTTTCTTTTGGGCATCGAGACGGAACTTGACGTAAGAGCCCGGCGCGTCTTCGATGACCTTGAGGGCGCCGTCTTCCGGCTGGCGTGCCTTGACCTTGGCATTGCCGCCGGGCAGGCTGGTCACCCACTCGTTCCAG
>PHCH01000158.1 GCA_002840785.1 Betaproteobacteria bacterium HGW-Betaproteobacteria-4
AAGAAGAAGAGCGTGAAGGTCTCGACCTCACCTCGCACGGCGAAAGCGCTTACCACCACTAAGATTTATCTCTGTAGTCTCTCTCCTTCGGGCACCTTCTGGTGCCCGTTTTTTTGCCCGGAGGGATTTCGATTTTGGCGGCTTTTCCCGGTTGACCGTGGGAACGACGGCCGGCCGCTGCTTACTTGATGAGCGGCAGGAGTTGGCGGAAGTCAGCGGTGCCGGCCTGATGCAGCCACTCGAAGAGGACCATTTCCGTGGTGACGATTTGCACGCCACCGGCCCGCAGGCGCTCAACGGCGGCGCTGTGGTTTTCCGGGGTCCGCGACGAGGCGGCATCGGCGACGAGATAGACCTCGAAACCGGCAGCCTGCAGGCCGAAAGCGGTCTGCAGCACGCACACATGCGTTTCCGTGCCGGTCAGCAGGACTTGCGGCCGTTTGGCGGCGCGTAACAGATCGATGACGCCGGGTTCGGCGGCGCAGGAGAAATGCGTTTTTTCGAAGAAATGGGCGTCGACCGCAGCATTGCGGATGGCTTCGAGACTGGGTCCGAGGCCCTTGACGTATTGCTCGGAAACGAAGGCCGGCACGCCGAGTTGCCGCGCCCCTTCGAGCAGGCGAACCGAATTGGCGGTGACCCGCTCGCTATCGTGAATGGCCGGCGCCAGCTTTTGCTGGATATCGACGACGAGCAGCAGCGAATCGGCGCGGCGGATCAGCATGGCTTATCTGAAAACGACGGTCTTGTTGCCATGCACCAGCACCCGGTCTTCGAGGTGGTAGCGCAGGCCGCGGGCGAGCACGGTTTTCTCGATGTCCTTGCCGTAGCGCACCATGTCTTCCGGCGAATCGGAATGGTCGATGCGGATGACGTCCTGCTCGATGATCGGGCCGGCGTCGAGTTCGGCTGTGACGAAGTGGCAGGTCGCGCCGATCAGCTTGACGCCGCGCGTGTAAGCCTGGTGGTAAGGCTTGGCGCCGGCGAAACTGGGCAGGAAACTGTGATGGATGTTGATGATCTGGCCGGCCAGCGCCGCGCACAGTTCCGGCGACAGCACCTGCATGTAGCGGGCGAGGACCATCGTGTCGCCGCGCACATCGTCAAAAATGCGCTGGATCTCGGCGTAGGCGGCGGCCTTGTTGTCGGGCGTCACCGGCACGTGATGGAAGGGGATGCCGTGCCATTCGACGAAACCACGGAAAGTGTCGTGGTTGGAAATGACGCACGGGATCTCGATGTCGAGTTCCTTGGCCTGCCAGCGCGCCAGCAGGTCGTAGAGGCAATGCTCCTGCTTGGAAACCATGACGACGACGCGTTTCTTGACCGCGCTGTCGTTGATCTGCCAGGTCATGGCCAGTGGTTCGGCGACCTCGCTGCGGAAGCGTTCGCGGAATTCAGCGAGCAGGAAAGGCAGCGAACTGGCCTTGATTTCGATGCGCATGAAATAGCGACTGGTCAGCACGTCCGAATGGAAACTCGATTCGAGAATCCAGCCGCCGTTGCCGGCGATGAAGCCGGAAACCTTGGCGATGATCCCGACCTGATCGGGGCAGGAGGCGGAGAGCGTGTAGAAACGGTCGCTATGCATGGCCGGTGACTCAGGCGGCCTTGGCGAAAGCTTTGTCGATTTCGCTGCGCAGATCGTCGTAATTGAGCACGACCGGATACTGCGGGAATTCGCGGATGACGTTCTCGGGCGGGTGGAACAGGATGCCGCCGTGGGCTTCGCCGAGCATCGCCGTGTCGTTGTACGAGTCGCCGGCGGCGACGATGGTGAACTTCAGTTCCTTGAAGCGCTTGACCGCTTCGCGCTTCTGGTCCGGCATGCGCAGGTGGTAATTGACCAGCATGCCCGAAGCGTCGGCTTCCAGCGAATGGCAGAACAGCGTCGGCCAGCCGAGTTGGCGCATCAGCGGATGGGCGAATTCGTAGAAGGTGTCGGACAGGATGACGACCTGGTAATCCTCGCGCAGCTTGTCGAGGAAGGCGCGGGCGCCGGGCATCGGGCCCATTTCG
>PHCH01000042.1 GCA_002840785.1 Betaproteobacteria bacterium HGW-Betaproteobacteria-4
CTGGCGGCACATCGATCCGACGGTCAAGGACCGCCAGTTCTGCGACGTCGGCAGCCAGTACCGCAGCGGCATCTACTGGCAGAACGAGGCCGAACGGCAAGCCGCCGAAGCCAGCCGCGACGCCCTGCTCAAAAGCGCCCGTTTCCCGGTCATCTACACCGAAGTCCAGGCCGCCTCGGCCTTCTGGCCGGCCGAGGAATATCACCAGGACTATTACAAGAAAAATCCCATCCGCTACGCCTACTACCGCGCCGGTTGCGGCCGCGATGCCCGCGTCGAGCAGGTGTGGCGCGAGAAGAAGTAAACGGCGCCAGCCGGCCGGGCCGGCTCCCCGGCTAAGGCAAACTGGCGGGGTAGGCGTCGCGCCGGCGGGGTAGGCGTTGCTGCGCTGCAGCATGCGGGTTAACATGGCCGCCCCGAAGCTGCCTTTCCGGCGGCCAACTCCCCGCCAAATACATGCTCAAATCCTTCCGTCAGGACTGGCTCGCCAACGTCCGCAACGATCTGCTGGCCGGCCTCGTCGTCGCGCTGGCGCTGATCCCCGAGGCCATCGCCTTTTCCATCATCGCCGGGGTCGATCCCAAGGTCGGGCTGTACGCCTCGTTCTGCATCGCCGTGGTGATTTCCATCGTCGGCGGCCGGCCGGGCATGATTTCCGCAGCCACCGGTGCCATGGCGCTGGTCATGGTCACGCTGGTCAAGGAACACGGCCTGCACTACCTGCTCGCCGCGACCCTGCTCACCGGCCTGCTGCAGATTGTCGCCGGCTGGATCAATCTCGGCGCGCTGATGCGCTTCGTCTCGCGCTCGGTGGTCACCGGTTTCGTCAACGCGCTGGCCATCCTGATCTTCATGGCCCAACTGCCCGAGCTGACCAACGTCAGTTGGCACGTTTACGCCATGACGGCGGCCGGGCTGGGCATCATTTACCTGTTCCCCTACCTCACCAAGGCCGTGCCGTCGCCGCTGGTTACCATCGTCGTGCTCACCGCCGTCGCCATCTTTCTCGATCTCGACATCCGCACCGTCGGCGACATGGGCGAACTGCCGGACAGCCTGCCGGTTTTCCTGCTGCCCGACGTGCCGCTCAATCTCGCCACCCTGACCATCATCTTCCCGTATTCGCTGACCCTGATGGTCGTTGGCCTGCTCGAATCGCTGATGACGGCGACCATCGTCGATGACCTGACCGACACGAGCAGCAACAAGAACCGCGAATGTGTCGGCCAGGGCGTCGCCAACATCGCCGCCGGCTGCATCGGCGGCATGGCCGGCTGCGCGATGATCGGCCAGTCGGTGATCAACGTGAAATCGGGCGGTCGCGGCCGGCTGTCGACCTTCGCCGCCGGCGTTTTCCTGCTGACACTGCTCATGCTGGTCGGCGACTGGGTGGCCAGGATCCCGATGGCGGCGTTGGTCGCCGTGATGATCATGGTCTCCATCGGCACCTTCAACTGGGCTTCGCTGCGCAACCTCCGCCAACACCCGGCGAGTTCCAGCGTGGTCATGGTCGCCACCGTCATCGTCACCGTGTTCACCCACGACCTGGCCAAGGGCGTCGGCGTTGGCGTGCTGCTTTCCGGCTTCTTCTTCGCCCACAAGGTGGCGCTGCTCTTCCGCGTCGGCGCGAATTCGGAGGACGAAGGCCGGGCGCGTGTCTATCGCTTCTCCGGCCAGATCTTCTTTGCCTCGGCCGACCGCTTCGTCGCTTCCTTCGACTTCAAGGAAGTCATCGAGAAGGTTGTCATCGACGTCTCGAAGGCGCATTTCTGGGACATCACGGCGGTCAGCGCGCTCGACAAGGTGGTGCTCAAATTCCGCCGCGAAGGCGTCGAGGTCGACATCGTCGGCCTCAACGAAGCCAGTTCAACGATGCTCGACCGCTTCGCCATCCACGACAAGGACGGCGGCGAAGACCTGCTGGCCGGCCACTGAGGAGCGCATCATGAAAAACGAAAACAAGGTGCTCGCCTGCGTCGACCGCTCGCATTTTGCTGACACCATCGCCGATGCCGCCGCCTGGGCGGCCAGCCGGATGAATGCGCCGCTCGAATTCCTGCACGTTCTCGACCGCCATCCGGAAATCGGCTCCGGCGAGGACCATTCCGGCGCCATCGGTTTCGACGCCCAGGAACATCTGCTCAAGGAACTCAGCGACAAGGATGCGGCCAAGACCAAGGCCATGCGCGAAGCCGGCCGGCTCTTCCTCAACCGCCTGCGTCAACGGGCCATCGCCGCCGGCGTGCCGGCCCCCGACACCCGCCAGCGCTACGGCCACCTCGAAGAGAGCCTGGCCGAGCAGGAAGCCGAGGTCCGCCTGTTCGTCCTCGGCCGGCGTGGCGAATCGGCGGAAAACACGCAACGTGATCTCGGCCGCAATGTCGAAACCGTCGTCCGCGCCCTGCACAAGCCGATCCTGACCGTCACCGAAACCTTCAAGGCGCCCGAGCGCTTCATGATCGCCTTCGATGGCGGCATGGTGACCCGGCGCGGCGTCGAGATGGTCGCCGCCAGCCCCTTGTTCAAGGGCATTCCCTGCCACGTCCTGATGTCGGGCAAGGCCGCCGCCAACGGCCCGCAGCAGACGGCGTGGGCGACGGCCACGCTGGAGCAGGCCGGCTTTGCCGTGACCGCCGAAAACCGCCCGGGCGACGCCGAAACGGTCATCGCCCGCACGGTGGAGGAGCGCGGCATCGACCTGCTGATCATGGGTGCCTTCAACCACTCGCCGCTGCGCAGCCTGATCTTCGGCAGCCGGACCAGCGATCTGCTGCGCTCGGCGCTCATCCCCACCCTGTTGCTGCGCTAAGTTTCGGCCGGCGGCTGACGCCCTACGAAAAATGCGCGATCAGCCCGCGCAGATCCTCATCTTCCTGCCATTGCCGGCGCTCCGGGTGGGACAGCGCGTAGGCCGCGCTCTGCTGCGCATCCTGCTCGTGAAAACTGTCGAGGATGCGCGCCAGGTGCTCGGGGTAGGGCAGCATCACGCCGTAGTAGAGAACGGACGAGCCGCGGTTGATGAGCAGGGTCGGGAAGTTTTCGATATCGATGTCGCCCAGGGTGTCGGCCTGATTCTCGATGTCCACCCAGTGAAAGCGCGCCCCGGGAAAGCGGGCGCTGACTTCCTCAAATCCGGCACGATACTCGCGGCAGGTGCCGCACCATTCGGCGCACAGGCAGAAGACGGAAAAATCGGCGTTGGTCTGGGTCATGTTCGGGGCAAAGACAAGCGTGCCTGCCAGTTTAGCCGCTGGCGGCACCGATTTCGTTTTTGGCCGAAAATCGGCGTCGACCGTGGGATCGGGCGAGACCGCCTAGAGAAAGCGGGCGACAAAGGCGCCCAGCTTGGCTTCGGGCAGGGCCACCCAGACGCGGTGGCCGCTGCCGGGTGCGACCTCGACCGGTTGGCCGGCGGCGTTTTCCATGCGCTCTACAGTCTGCGTCGTGTTGCCCGAGGGATGCACGCATTCGAGCCGGTCACCGACGGAAAAGCGGTTCTTGACCTCGATTTCCATGAGGCCGCGCGCCGCGTCGAAACGCACGGCATCGCCGACGTACAGGCTGCGATCCGATTCCGAACTGCCGCGCAGGTAGTTCTGGTACTCAGTGTCGTGGTGGTGGCGCTGCAGGAAACCGTCGGTGTAGCCGCGATTGGCCAGACCTTCGAGTTCACGGAGCAGGGCAGGGTCGAGCGGCTTGCCGGCGACGGCGTCGTCGATGGCCTGGCGGTAAGCCTGCGAGGTGCGCGCGACGTAGTAGGGGCTCTTGGTCCGGCCTTCGATCTTGAGCGAATCGACGCCGATTTCGACGAGGCGCTGCACATGCTCGATGGCGCGCAGATCCTTCGAGTTCAGGATGTAGGTGCCGTGCTCGTCTTCTTCGATCGGCATGAGTTCGCCCGGACGCTGCTTTTCTTCGAGCAGATACTCGATTTCATTTTTTGGCATTTTTTCCGGTTGACCGTCGGAGGTGCTCAGCTTGTAGTCCCAGCGGCAGGAATTGGTGCACGTGCCCTGGTTCGGGTCGCGGTGGTTGAAGTAGCCGGAAAGCAGGCAGCGGCCCGAGTAGGCGATGCACAGTGCGCCGTGGACGAAGACTTCGAGTTCGATATCCGGGCAACGTTGGCGGATTTCGGCGACTTCGTCGAGCGACAGTTCGCGCGACAAAATAATGCGCTGGACGCCCATCTTCTGCCAGAAGCGCACCGAGGCCCAATTCACCGTGTTGGCTTGCACCGAGAGGTGGATGACCTGTTCCGGCCAGGTTTCGCGCACCATGTCGATGAGGCCGGGGTCGGACATGATCAGCGCGTCCGGCTTGAGGGCGATGACCGGTGCCATGTCGGAAAGATAGGTCGGCAGCTTGGCGTTGTGCGGAATGATGTTGCTGACGACGAAAAACTGCTTGCCGCGGGCGTGCGCTTCGTTGATGCCGTCACCCAGTTTTTCGATGCTGCCGAACTCGTTGTTGCGCACGCGCAGGCTGTAGCGCGGCTGGCCGGCGTAGATGGCGTCGGCGCCGAAATCGAAGGCGGTACGCATCATCTCGAGCGAGCCGGCGGGGGCGAGGAGTTCAGGGGCTTTGGACATAGTAGAATGCAGCGAAACCGCGCATTGTAGAGACTATGTCTGAAGAAATCCTGATCAATTTCACCCCGCAGGAAACCCGCGTTGCCGTCATGCAACAGGGCGTCGTCCAGGAACTCCACATCGAGCGCACGGCAAGCCGCGGCCTGGTTGGCAACGTCTATCTCGGGCGCGTCTGCCGCATCCTGCCCGGCATGCAGTCGGCCTTCATCGAAGTCGGTCTCGATCGCACGGCTTTCCTGCACGTTGCCGATATCTGGCAACCGCGCGAATCCAATCAGGATCGCACTCCCGAGCGGCCGATCGAAAAAATGCTGCACGAGGGGCAGAGCATCCTCGTCCAGGTCGTCAAGGATCCCATCGGTACCAAGGGCGCGCGGCTATCGACGCAGGTCTCCATCGCCGGCCGCATGCTCGTCCACCTGCCTCAGGAGAAGCACATCGGCATTTCGCAGCGCATCGAATCCGAAGCCGAGCGCGAGTCGCTGCGTGAAAAGATCAACCGCCTCGTGCCGAATGACGAACCGGGCGGCTTCATCGTCCGCACCATGGCCGAAAACGCCAGCGACGAAGAGTTCGCCACCGACATCGCCTACCTGCGCAAGACCTGGGCCGACATCCGTGAAAAGGCCCGAACCTTCGGGCCACCCACCCTGCTATATCAGGAGCTGTCGCTCGGCCAGCGCGTCCTGCGCGACTTCGTCAATCCCGATACGACGCGCATCGTCATCGACTCGCGGGAAAACTTCCAGAAGCTGACTGGCTTCGCTCAGGAATACACGCCGGCGGTGATCCCGCTGCTCGAGCACTACATCGGCCAGCGCCCGCTGTTCGACCTGCACGGCGTCGAGGATGAAATCCAGAAAGCCCTGGCCCGCCGCGTCGACCTGAAATCCGGCGGCTACCTGATCATGGATCAGACCGAGGCGATGACGACCATCGACGTCAACACCGGCGGCTTTGTCGGCGTGCGCAATTTCGACGACACCATTTTCAAGACCAACCTCGAAGCAGCCGTCACCATCGCCCGTCAGCTGCGCCTGCGGAACCTCGGCGGCATCATCATTGTCGACTTCATCGACATGGAGAACGAGGAACACAAGAAAGCCGTGCTCGACGAATTCAACAAGGCGCTGGCCCGCGATCACACCCGACTGACGGTCAATGGTTTCACCCAGCTCGGCCTGGTTGAAATGACCCGCAAGCGGACGCGCGAATCGCTCGCCCACGTGCTCTGTCAGCCCTGCCCAACCTGCGGCGGGCGTGGCGAGGTCAAGACAGCGCGCACGGTGGCTTACGAAATCCTCCGCGAACTGCTGCGCGAGGCCCGTCAGTTCAACGCCCGCGAATACCGCATCCTGGCCGGCCCGGCCGTGGTCAACCTCTTCCTCGACGAAGAGTCGCAGGCGCTGGCCATGCTCTCCGACTTCATCGGCAAATCCGTTTCCCTGCAATCCGAACCCAGCTATTCGCCCGAGCAGTACGACATTGTTTTGATGTAATCCCCACCGAGGAGACAAACCATGACAACAGATCCGGAGTTCGACAGCCTTGTTCCCGCCCAAACTTTTGATCGCAGGAGTTTCATCGTGACCACCCTCGGCGCCGGCTTTGCCCTGGCGACGCAACCCGTGATGGCGCAGACGGCCATCAAGACTGACGAAACCGGCATCGTCGCCGGTGAAATCAAGGTGCCGGTCAAGGACGGCGAAATGGTCGCTTACCGTGCCGTGCCAGGCGGTCTGGAGAAACCGCCGGTCGTCCTCGTGGTGTCCGAAATTTTTGGCGCCCATGAATACATCCGCGATGTCTGTCGTCGACTGGCCAAGCTCGGCTATTGCGCCATCGCCCCCGAATTGTTCGCCCGTCAGGGCGACCCGCGCCAGATCAGCGCCATCCCTGAAATCCTCGAAAAAATCACCTACAAGACGCCCGACGCGCAGGTGCTGAGCGATCTTGACGCCTGCGTCGCCTGGGCGGCCAGCAAGGGCGCCGACACCAGCCGGTTGGCGATTACCGGTTTCTGCTGGGGCGGCCGCATCGCCTGGCTGTACAGCGCCCACAACCCGGGGCTCAAGGCCAGCGTGGCCTGGTACGGTCGTCTGGTCGGCATGACCAGCCCGATTACGCCGAAACATCCGACCGAGCTGGTCGGCGAACTCAAGGCGCCGGTCCTCGGACTTTACGGCGGGCTGGATTCCGGCATTCCGCTGGAAACCGTCGAAGCGATGGAAAAGGCGCTGCAGCAGGGAAGTCCGGCGGCCAAGGCGTCCGAAATCCACGTTTACGACAATGCGCCACACGCCTTCCATGCCGATTATCGACCCAGCTACCGCAGGGAAGATGCTGAAGACGGCTGGCGGAAAATGCTCGCCTGGTTCCGCAAAAACGGCGTCTGATCGCCGATTCGAGGCTGCAAGGGGGCGCCTTCGTGCTAACCTTCGCGCCTCGACAAGACACTGTCCCATCATGACGACTACCGAAGCCACGACCACCAAGCCGAACGACACCCGCGCCCTGCTCAAGGACCTGCAGGAACGATTCGATGTCTTCCGCAATTTCAGCCCGCTGGCCATCGGCATCGACAAGCAGGTCTTCGCCCTGTTGCCCGAACTGAGCAAGAAATCCCTGCGCCTTGCCATGCGCAGCCACACCATTTCGACGCGCTACTTGAAGGAAATGGAAAAAGGCACGGTCCGTCTGAATCTGGACGGCACTCCGGCAGATGAGGTGACCGACGAGAACCGTCAGCACGCCGCCGAGCAACTGCGCGAGCGCTTCAAGAAACAGGCCGAAGCACGCAAGGCGGCCGAGGCAGAAGCCAAGGCCGAGCAGCGCCGGACGGAAAAGCTGAACCAGCTCGCCGAGAAATTCGGCCGCAAGTAAGTCGGTTCCGAACAAAGAAAAAGGCCAGTCGTGTGACTGGCCTTTTTTCTGGAATCCTTTGGTTGCGGGAGCAGGACTTGAACCTGCGACCTTCGGGTTATGAGCCCGACGAGCTGCCAACTGCTCCATCCCGCGTCCGATAATCGTTTTTGCTGCTACACCGCGACTGGCGGTGCAATCTAAACAATAAGCCAGGGTTTGGTGTTGGCTGAGTGCTTGGAATTTATGGTGGGGCGCGACAGATTCGAACTGTCGACCTACGGATTAAGAGTCCGCTGCTCTACCAACTGAGCTAGCGCCCCACGTTCCCTTTTTTTGCTGGTGGGTCGGCCGAGATTCGAACTCGGGACCAACGGATTAAAAGTCCGCTGCTCTACCGACTGAGCTACCGACCCGACCTACCGGGAGCGCGGGCTGTTCAGTGCCGATGATGCGGCTAGAATAAATTGTCGTTCACGGCTGTTGAGCGAACGGACCGGAATGCATTTTTCAAGGAGAACACCATGACGGAACAGGATATTTCGCGCTATCAGGATATTTTGATCACGACGGCGACCGAGGTTGGGCTGAAATTGCTTGCCGCCATTGCTTTCTGGGTAATCGGCCGTTGGCTGATCGGCATGGCGCTGCGCATGGTGCGCTCGGCTCTGGAAAAACAGAAAGTCGATCCGACCCTGCTGCGCTACATCGGCTCGATCGTCAGCGTTACGCTGAATGTCCTGCTGGTGATTGGGATTCTCGGCTACTTCGGCATCCAGACGACGACCTTCGCGGCCCTGATCGCGGCGGGTGGCGTCGCCATCGGCATGGCCTGGTCGGGGCTGCTGGCACATTTTGCCGCCGGCGCCTTCATGGTCGTGCTGCGTCCGATGAAAGTCGGCGACTTTGTTTCGGTGGCCGGTGTGACGGGCACCGTGGTGGAACTGGGATTGTTTACGACGACCATCAACACGCCGGATAACGTGCAGACCATCCTCGGCAACAACAAGGTGTTCAGCGACACGATCCAGAATTTCACGGTCAACCCGTTTCGCCGCGTCGATCTGAAATGCCAGTTGTCGGGAGCGGCCGATCATCGGGCGGCGATGGCCCTGCTGCGCGAGAGAATTGCGGCGGTTCCGAATGTCCTGCCCGAACCCAAGGTGGATGTCGAAATCCTCGATTTCACGCTGGTCGGCCCGGTCCTTGCCGTGCGTCCGTATTGCCACAACGACCATTACTGGCAGGTCTATTTCGATACCAACAAGGTGCTGCGCGAAGCGCTGGCCGAGGCTGGCTTTCCGGCGCCGATGCCGGCGCAGAATGTGTTCGTTACGCAGGCGGCGTGAGTCGCACATCAAAATGCCCGCAGGTGCGGGCATTTTGATTTTGGGCCTTTTTTACGGTTGACCGTAGCAACCGACTTTACCCCAGGCGGCGGCAGATTTCGGTGGTCAGCGCCGACTGGTTCATCGCATAGAAGTGTAGTCCGGGCGCGCCACCCTTGAGCAGGCGTTCGCACAGTTCCGTCACGACATCGAGGCCGAAGGCGCGGATCGAGTCGCTGTCATCGCCGTAGCTTTCGAATTTTTTGCGCATCCAGCGTGGCAGTTCGGCGCCGCAGGCGTCCGAGAAACGGGCCAGCTTGGTGAAGCCGACGATGGGCATGATGCCGGGCACGATGGGAACATCGACGCCAAGCGCCCGGGCTTCGTCGACGAAGTGGAAGTAGGCGTCAGCGTTGTAGAAATACTGGGTGATCGCCGAATTGGCGCCAGCCTTGACCTTGCGCGCGAAGGCGTCGAGGTCGTCCTTCGGGCTGCGCGCCTGCGGGTGCCATTCCGGGTAGGCGGCGACTTCGATGCTGAACCAGTCGCCGGTTTCGGCCCGGATGAATTCGACCAGTTCGTTGGCGTAGCGGAATTCACCGGTTTCGGCCATGCCCGATGGCAGGTCGCCGCGCAGGGCGACGGTGCGCTTGATGCCGGCGGCTTTGTATTCGTTGAGGATTTCGCGGATGTTGTCACGCGTCGAGCCGATGCACGACAGGTGCGGCGCGGCGTCGTAGCCTTCGGCGGCGATTTCCTTGACGACCGAGAAGGTGCGCTCGCGGGTCGAGCCGCCGGCGCCGAAGGTGACCGAGAAGAAGGCGGGATTCAGTTTTGCCAGCTCGGCGCGGACGGTGCGCAGCTTGTCGACGCCTTCCGGCGTTTGCGGCGGGAAAAATTCGATGGAGATTTCTGTAGTCATTTTTTCAACCAGATGAAAAATTCGCGGTTGCCATCACCGCCGGTAATCGGGCTGTTCAGCCAGGCTTTCACGGTCAACCGGAAATTTTGGGCTAAATCGAAAAACTTGCGTTCGACGCCGGCGTAAAGCGCCGGATCGCGGACGATGCCGCCCTTGCCGATATTGGCCGGGCCGACTTCGAACTGGGGTTTGATGAGCAGCAGCAGGTCGCCGTCAGCGGCGAGCAGGGCGGGCAGTTGCGGCAGGATCAGCGTCATCGAAATGAAGGAAACGTCGCCGACGATCAATGTGAAACCGCCTTCCGGCAAGGCTGCGCCGAGATCGGCCGGGCTCAGTGCGCGGCAGTTGATGCCTTCGAGCGCCGTGACGCGCGGGTCGCCGGCCAGCCGGGAATGCAATTGGCCGTGACCGACATCGACGCCGACGACATGGCTGGCGCCGGCCTGCAGCAGGCAGTCGGTGAAACCGCCGGTCGATTGCCCGACATCGAGACAACGCTTGCCGTCAGCCGAAATGTCGGTTTCGGCCAGCGCACCGGCCAGCTTGAGGCCGCCGCGCGAGACGAAACGGTCTTCTGGATCAATTGCTACGGTCAACGGCGTTTTTGGGGCTAAATCGAAAGCCGGTTTGACGATGATGCCGCCCGACCAACTGACCCGGCCGGCCGCAATCAGCCGCTGGGCGGCGGTGCGCGAGGCGGCAAGACCCGCTTCGACCAGCAGTTGATCGGCCCGCGGCACTATTTACCGGCCTTTCGCCGACAAAAATAGCGCGCTCAGTGCCCAGGAAATCACGCTGTAGACCACCGAACCGAACAGCGCCGGCCAGAAGCCGCCGACGTTGAAGCCTTCGACCAGATTGCCGGCCAGCTGAAAGAGCAGGGCGTTGATGACGAAAATGAACAGCCCCAGCGTCAGCAGCGTGACCGGCAGGGTCAGCAAAATCAGCAAGGGCCGCAGCACGGCGTTGATCAGCCCGAGAACGAGGGCAACGATCAGCGCCGTGCCGAAACTTGCCACGTGGACCGACGGCACGACGTACGGCAGCGCCAGCAGGGCGAGCGCGTTGATGATCCAGATGGCAAGCAGGCGCATGGCTTCTTAGTAGCGGTAGTGGTCGGTCTTGTACGGGCCTTCCTTCGGCACGCTGATGTAGGCAGCCTGCTCGTCGGTCAGCTCGGACAGCTGGGCATTCAGCGTTTTCAACTGCAGGCGGGCAACCTTTTCATCGAGGTGCTTGGGCAGGGTGTAAACGCCGACCGGATACTTGTTGGAACCCTTGACCGCTTCCGTCCACAGCTCGATCTGGGCGATGGTCTGGTTGGCGAACGACGAGGACATCACGTAGGACGGATGGCCCGTGCCGCAACCGAGGTTCACCAGACGGCCCTTGGCGAGCAGGATGATGCGCTTGCCGTCCGGGAAAATGACGTGATCGACTTGCGGCTTGATCTCTTCCCACTGGTACTTCTCGATCGAAGCGACGTCGATTTCGTTGTCGAAGTGACCGATGTTGCAGACGATGGCGTTGTTCTTCATCGCGGCCATGTGGTCATGGGTGATGACGTGGAAGTTGCCGGTCGTGGTGACGAAGATGTCAGCCTTGTCGGCAGCGTATTCGGTGGTGACGACGCGGAAGCCTTCCATGGCGGCCTGCAGGGCGCAGATCGGGTCGATTTCGGTGACCCAGACCTGGGCCGACAGGGCGCGCATGGCCTGAGCACAGCCCTTGCCCACGTCGCCGTAGCCGACGATGAGGGCGACCTTGCCGGCGATCATGACGTCGGTGGCGCGCTTGATGCCGTCGACCAGCGATTCGCGGCAGCCGTACAGGTTGTCGAACTTCGACTTGGTCACCGAATCGTTGACGTTGATGCCCGGGAACTTGAGTTCGCCGCGCTGATGCATCTGGTACAGACGATGGACGCCGGTCGTGGTTTCCTCGGTGACGCCCTTGACGGCCGCCAGACGCACGGAATACCAGGTCGGATCGATAGCGAGCTTGGCCTTGATGGCGGCGAAGAGGATGGTTTCTTCTTCCGAGCCCGGCTTGGCAACAACCGAGATGTCCTGCTCGGCACGGGCGCCGAGGTGCAACAGCAACGTGGCATCGCCGCCGTCGTCGAGGATCATGTTGGAATAGCCGCCGTCGGCCCATTCGAAGATGCGGTGGGTGTAATCCCAGTAGTCGACCAGGGTTTCGCCCTTGACGGCGAAGACCGGGATGCCCTGCGCGGCGATGGCGGCAGCAGCGTGATCCTGGGTCGAGAAGATGTTGCACGAGGCCCAGCGGACTTCGGCGCCGAGCGCGGTCAACGTTTCGATCAGCACGGCGGTCTGGATGGTCATGTGCAGCGAACCGGTGATGCGCGCGCCCTTGAGCGGCTGGCTCTTGGCGAATTCCTCGCGGATGGCCATGAGGCCCGGCATTTCGGTTTCGGCGATGCGGATTTCCTTGCGACCCCAGTCGGCAAGGTTCAAGTCGGCAATAACGTAATCTTTGAATTCAGCCACAGTAAGCTCCAAATAAACTGTGACGGGGAGGGGAATAACGGCGTTGTTGCTCACCGGCGGCCCCCTGCGCCCGGCAGGGTTGATCAGTGAGCGCCGTTTTAAACCGAGCCTGGGGATGTCCTTGATGCCCCATTTTGCCGCTTCTTCGCGACCGGCGATTTTTTCGGGACTGCGCGCCAGATCGATGATCTCCGGCTTGATGTAGGCCTGCGATTTGGTCGAGAAAAATACTTTGACCTTGGGTTTGAGCAAGGATTGTTCGCCTTGCTCGACGACCACGCCCAATTTCCCCGATTCCAGCCTGACCAGCGAGCCAACCGGGTAGATCCCCAGGCTCTTGACGAAAGCCTGGAACACATTCGGATCGAAATGGCCCTTCCATTCGGCCATCCGCTTGATCGACTCGGCGGGATCCCAACCCGCCTTGTACGGGCGATTCGAGGTGATCGCATCGTAAACGTCGCACACGGCGCCCATCTTGGCGAACAGACTCATCGTTTCGCCATTGAGTCCCTTTGGGTAGCCGCTGCCGTCGATCTTTTCGTGGTGGTGCAGGCAGACGTCCTTGACGATATCGGTGATGCCCTTGCCCGCCAGCAACAGCTTGTGGCCTTCTTCCGGGTGCGTCTTGACGAGCGCGAACTCTTCCTCGGTCAGTTTGCCCGGCTTGTTCAATATTTCCAGCGGAATCATCGCTTTGCCGAGATCGTGCAACAGGCCGGCCATGCCGGCATCGCGGGTTTGCTGCTCGTCCAGTCCCAGTTTCCGGGACAGCGCGATCATCAGGGCGCAGACCGCCACCGAATGCATGTAGGTGTAATCGTCGGCGATCTTGAGGCGAGCCAGGCTGATCAGCGCGCCCGGGTTGCGCAGTACAGAATTGGAAATTTCCTCGACCAGTGGCGCTGCGGCTTCGGCCTCGATGGCCTTGCCCATGCGCGCTTCCTGGAACATCGAAACAACTGCCTCCTTGCCCTTGGCGCAAATTTTTGCGGCGCGTTTGACCTCGTCGTTGAACGATGCCTTTTCCTGAACGGCGGGTGGTGGCTCGGGAATTTCTTCAGCAACGACGACCTGCTCGCCGTCCGATACGGCGATATCGAGGCCTTTGGAAACGTCGATCCAGACTTGCGTGATCGTGCTTTCACGAATCAGCGTGAGGTCATTCGGGTCGCTGAGGACAAATTTTGTCCGCCAGAACGGATGTTCCAGCCAGGCGCCGCAGAAGGCCTGCAGGTGCATGCCCAGCGTTAGCTGCTCAACGGGGATTTTTTTCAGCATATTTGATGATTTTAACGAAAAAGGGAGCCGGTCAGGCTCCCTTCTTGCAAAACTTCACAATGCTGTTTTTTACAGGCCGGCGTCGGACTTCAGCAAGTTGGCGCGGTCGGTGGCTTCCCAGGTGAATTCCGGCTCGTCGCGGCCGAAGTGGCCGTAGGCGGCGGTCTTCTGGTAGATCGGGCGGAGCAGGTCGAGCATGTTGACAATGCCCTTCGGGCGCAGGTCGAAGTGCTTTTTGATCAGCGCGGTCAGGGTTTCATTGCTGACCTTGCCGGTGCCGAAGGTGTCGACCATGACCGAGGTCGGCTCGGCGACGCCGATGGCGTAGGAGACCTGGACCAGGCAGCGCGAAGCAAGGCCGGCAGCGACGATGTTCTTGGCGACGTAACGGCCGGCGTAGGCAGCGGAACGGTCGACCTTGGACGGATCCTTGCCGGAGAAGGCGCCGCCACCGTGCGGTGCGGCACCGCCATAGGTGTCAACGATGATCTTGCGGCCGGTCAGGCCGCAGTCGCCCTGCGGGCCACCGACAACGAAACGGCCGGTCGGGTTGACCAGGAACTTGATGTTGCCCTTGATCAGCTCCTTCGGCAGAACCGGCTTGATGATCTGTTCGATGGTCGCTTCGCGCAGGTCTTCGAGGCTGATGTCCGGCGAATGCTGGGTGGACAGGACGACGGTGTCGATGGAATCCGGCTTGCCATCGACGTACTTGATCGTGACCTGTGACTTGGCGTCAGGGCGAGCCCACGGCAGGCGGCCGTCCTTGCGCAACATGGCCTGGCGCTCGACGAGGCGGTGCGACAGGTAGATCGGCAACGGCATGAGCGACGGGGTTTCATCGCAGGCGTAGCCGAACATCAGGCCCTGGTCGCCGGCGCCCTGATTGAGGTTGTCGTCGTAGGCCTTGTCCACGCCCTGGGCGATGTCCGGGCTCTGCTTGTCGTAGGCGACGAGCACGGCACAACCCTTGTAATCGATACCGTAGTCGGTGTTGTCGTAACCGATGCGCTTGATCGTTTCGCGGGCGACCTGGATGTAATCGACGTTGGCATTGGTGGTGATTTCACCGGCCAGCACGACCAGACCGGTGTTGCACAGGGTTTCGGCAGCAACGCGGGAATGCTTGTCCTGAGCCAGGATGGCGTCGAGGATGGCATCGGAAATCTGGTCGGCAACCTTGTCAGGGTGGCCTTCGCCGACGGATTCGGAAGTGAAGAAATATTCGCTCATGGGAAGCTCCTGTGGTCCTTTTATCCGGCGCTACCTGCTTCGGACCACGAGCGGTGACGCTTTAGCAGTATTTATTAGTCGCCCCGCAAGTTGTCTGTTTAACTCGGCGAACGGATAATCCCTTCTGCCGTTGAATGTTCTGCATCTGTTCGGTGCGGGACTCGGTCGCCTGACCTACTGGCTGTCGCCGACTTATCGACGTCATCTGCGGGAAAACCTTGAGCAGGCCGGTTTGTCACCGGCGCTACGTGGCCGGGTGGCGGCCGAGACCGGGAAGCAAATGGTCGAACTGGCCCGTATCTGGATGCGTCCGCTCGAAGAGGCGATTCCGCTGGTGGCCGAGGTGGTCGGCTGGGAGCATGTCGAGGCGGCCCAAAAAGCCGGCAAAGGCATTGTCTTTTTGACGCCGCACCTCGGCTGTTTCGAGATCACCGCGCAGTACCTGTCGTCCTTCGGTGACATCACGGTGCTCTACCGCGCGCCAAAGTCGGCGGTGGCGCAGGAACTGATCCTGACCGGTCGCAAACGGGCCCAACTGCATCTGGCGCCGGCCGATCTTTCAGGTGTGCGCGCCCTGATCAAGGCGCTCAAGAAGGGTGAAATGGTCGGCATGCTGCCCGATCAGGCGCCCAAGACCGGTGAGGGCGCCTGGCTCAAGTTCTTTGGCCGATACGCCTACACCATGACGCTGGCGGCGCGGCTCACCGAAACCGGGGCGGCATCGTTGCTTACCTGGGGCGAGCGCCTGCCCGGCGGGCGTGGCTACCGCGTCCATTTTCAGCCGCCGACGAATCCGCTGACGGGTGCTACGGTCGACCGGGCGCAGCAGATCAATCTTGAAATCGAGACCTTGATCCGTCAGTGTCCAACGCAGTACCTGTGGGGCTACAACCGCTACAAACGACCGGCCGGTGCTGATGCGCCGCCGGCGGAGTGAGTTCCTTGAAGATTTTTCTTACCTATATCCTGGTCGGTTTTCTCTGGCTGCTGCACTGGTTGCCGCTCTCCGTCCTGCGCAGTCTGGGGAGCGGGCTGGGGCGTTTGCTCTACGCCTTGGGCCGCAGCCGGCGCGAAGTGGCGCTGACCAACCTGCGCCTGTGCTTCCCGGAGAAGAGCGAAGCCGAACGGGAAGCGTTGGCGCGGGCGCATTTCATCGCCTTCGCCCGGGCCGTGCTCGACCGCACGCTCGGATGGTGGGCCTCCAGGGAGCGGCTGGAGCGCATCATTCGCATTCACGGGGTCGAGCATCTGACCGATCCCGAAGGTCGTCCGGTGGTCATGCTGTCGCCGCACTTCGTCGGGCTGGATGCCGGCGGGACGGTGATCTCGATGCACGTGACCGGATGCAGCGTGTTCTCGAACCAGAAGAATCCGGTCCTCAACAAGTTGCTTTATGATGGCCGGATGCGTTTCAACGAAGCGATACTGCTCTCGCGCCAGGATGGCATGCGCAAGATTGTCAGGGCGATGAAGGACGGACACCCGTTTTACTATCTGCCGGACATGGATTTCGGTCCTAAGGAGTCGATTTTCGTGCCTTTCTTCGGTGTGCAGGCGGCGACCATTCCCGCCTTGTCGCGGCTGGTCCGGCTGACCAATGCGCGCGTCGTGCCGGTCATCTGCCATCAGGTGCCCGATGGCTACGACATCGAGGTCATGCCGCCCTGGGAGAATTTCCCCGGCGAAAGTGTCGAAGCCGATACCGAATTCATGAACAAGTTCATCGAAAGCCAGGTGCTGCGCATGCCGGAGCAGTATTTCTGGTTGCACAAGCGCTTCAAGACCCGGCCACCCGGAGAACAGAGGTTTTACCAATGAGCAGCCTGAAGCTTGAAATCCGTCCCGTAACGCCGCCCGATGTGCCGGCGATCTCGGCCCTGGCCCGCGAAATCTGGCAGGCCACTTATCCGGGCATCATCACCCAGGAGCAGATCGATTTCATGCTCGAGCAGCGCTACGGCCATGAGCGCCTGTACGATGATCTCGAGGATGTGCACAAATGGCTCGATCAGGCGTTTGTTGGTGATCGCCGCGTCGGCTTCGCCTTCAGCGAAATCTACAAGGGCGAATTCAAGCTCGACAAGCTGTACATCCACCCCGATGTCCAGCGTCAGGGGGTAGGTGGCCAGTTGATCGCCCACGTCGCCGCGCGGGCCAAAAAAGAGGGTTATCCCTGCGTGATTCTGGCGGTCAACAAGCGCAACGACAAGGCGATCAATTCGTACATGAAATACGGCTTCGTGGTGCGCGAGGCGATTGTTGACGACATCGGCCACGGCTTCATCATGGACGATTTCGTGATGGAGAAGAAACTTTAAGATTTTGAGGCAACTCCCTGTCTCTGCTATGCTTTTTAAAATCATTTGGTGAGGCAGTACGTGAAACTCAAATTCTCGAAAATGCATGGTCTGGGCAACGATTTTGTTGTCCTTGACGGCATTCGCCAGTCGCTGGCGTTATCGCCGGAACAGCTGTGCTATCTGGCCGACCGCCATTTCGGTGTCGGTTGCGACCAGATTTTGCTGGTCGAAAAGGCGACCCAGGCGGGTGTCGATTTCCGCTACCGCATCTTCAATGCCGACGGTGGCGAGGTCGAGCAGTGCGGCAACGGGGCGCGCTGCTTCGTGCGTTTTGTTCACGACCAGGGTCTGACCGACAAGCGCGAGATCCGCGTCGAGACGATGAAGGGCCTGATTACGCCGCGCCTCGAAGGCGACGGCAATGTTACGGTCGACATGGGAATTCCCCGTTTTTTGCCGGCTGAAATTCCGTTTCTCGCCGACGATGACGTGATCGTGCATATGCTCGACGTGGCCGATGAAACACTCGAAACCAGCGTCGTCTCGATGGGTAATCCGCATGCCGTGCAGGTCGTCGATAGCGTCGATTCAGCGCCGGTCGGCGAACATGGCCCATTGATCGAAAAACATCCCCGCTTCCCGCAGCGGGTCAACGCGGGATTCATGCAGATTGTCGACCGCCACGCCATCAAGCTGCGCGTCTACGAACGTGGCGCCGGCGAAACGATGGCTTGCGGCACGGGTGCCTGTGCGGCGGTGGTCGCCGGCATTCGTCGTGGTCTGCTTGATTCGCCGGTCCGCGTCACGACGCGCGGTGGCGATCTGAACATTGCCTGGGGCGGCGGCGAGCGGCCGGTTTTGATGACCGGCCCGGCGGTAACGGTATTTACTGGAGAAATTGAATTATGAGCGCCATGTTCCCCGAAGAAATCGCGGACTACCTGAAAAACAATCCGGGCTTTTTCGAGCAGTACGCCGACCTGATGGCCCAGATTTTCGTGCCGCATCCGCATGGTGGCCGCACTGTGTCTTTGGCCGAACGTCAGATGCTGACCCTGCGCGACAAGAACCGGGCGACCGAGAGCAAGCTGGCCGAGTTGATCTCCTTTGGCGAGGAAAACGACCAGATCAGCGAGAAGGTGCATCGCCTGTCCGTCGCGCTGATTGCCGCCGAGACCTTCCAGGCGGTGATTCACCTGCTCAACTTCCATCTGCGCGATGACTTTGCCGTGCCGCATGTTGCCCTGCGCCTGTGGGACAAGCCGGAAGGCATCGAGGATTTGCCGGAATTCGCCGCAGTCAGCGAAGAGCTGCAGGTTTTTGCCGAAACGCTGGCCCGGCCGTATTGCGGCTCGACAGCCGGTTTTGGCACGACCTCGTGGTTTGGCGAGGCGGCGTCGCACATTCGTTCGCAGGCGCTGATTGCGCTGCGCAACGGCGGCGGCACCATCGGCATGGTCGCGCTGGGCAGCGAGGACGGACAACGCTTCTACGCCGACATGGGGACGCTTTACCTCGAACGCATCGGCGAGATGGTTTCCGCAGCCCTGGCCAGAGTGACCAAGAGCACCTTGTGACACCGGCTGCTGCGGTCGACGCCTGGCTGGCCGAACTTTCGGATCAGCGCCGGTTGTCGCCGCACACCGTTTCAAACTATCGGCGCGATCTGGGAAAGCTGCTGGCGGCAGCGGGAGAAACGCCGCTGGCCGGTTTGCTCGTGCATCACATTCGCCGCTTTGTCGCTCAGCTCCATGGTCAGGGGCTGGGCGGCCGTTCGCTGGCGCGGACGCTGTCGGCCTGGCGCGGATTTTTCGCCTGGCTCGGTGAGCGCGGCCTGGTCAAGGCCAATCCCTGCGACGGCATCCGGCCGCCGAAGTCGCCGCGCTTGCTGCCCAAGGCCTTGTCGGTCGACGAAACTGCCCGTCTGCTGGCCCCGTTCGAGGACGACGATCCGGTCCTGGGGGCCCGCGACCTGGCCATGTTCGAGCTGTTTTACTCCTCCGGTCTGCGGCTGGCCGAGCTGGTTTCGCTCGATTGTGAGGTACTCGACAGCGTGGCGCACGAAGGCGAAATCCGCGTCCTCGGCAAGCGCAGCAAGTTGCGCCTGGTCCCGGTCGGCCGCCAGGCGCGCGCGGCGCTGGTGGCATGGGCGGCGTTGCGCGAGCAACTGGCCAGGCCGGGAGAAAAAGCCCTGTTCGTCGGCCAGCGCGGCGGGCGCATCAGTCCGCGCCTGGTCGAGGCCCGGCTGGCTAGACGGGCCGTGCTGCTTGGCTTGCCGACCCACGTCCATCCGCACATGCTGCGCCACTCGTTCGCTTCTCATGTCTTGCAGTCTTCGGGCGACCTGCGTGCCGTGCAGGAAATGCTCGGCCACGCCAGCATCGCGTCGACGCAGGTCTATACGCACCTGGATTTCCAACATCTGGCCAAGGTCTACGATTCGGCCCATCCAAGGGCCAAGGCGAAATAAGTCCGATTGCTACGGTCAACCGGAAAAATCGGCCAAAAATCAAGGCTTCGTTGACGATTCATTGGCGGGGCGCTATCCTGCGCGGCTTAGCAAATTCGCCGGAATCAAGGAGTTTTCATGGCCATCAACCGTACCCGCCGTTCCTCCCTGGAACGCCGCAGCATTTCCAAGTCAGCCAAGCGTCTGTTCAAGGGCGACGGCAAGACTGCATTCAAGGTCATTTACGCGGCCGAGTGTCATCAGCGTAACCGCAAGGCGCTGGGCGCTTAAGTTTTCGCCAGTAATTCGAGCCCCGGTTGCCGCAAGGTAACCGGGGCTTCTTGCTTTATAGATCGGGAAAAACATGGCTCAGCTGATTCTGCTTCCGGGCAAGGAACGTTCGGCGTTCAAGCATCACCCCTGGTTGTTCGCCGGTTCGGTCGGCCGTCTTGAAGGCCGGGCACGGCCGGGCGATACGGTTGAAGTGCTGGCCGACAACCTGCGTCCGCTCGGGCGTGCGGCCTACAGCCCGAAGTCGCAGATCCGGGCGCGCTTCTGGACCTTCGATGCCGACGAGTCGATTGATGATGCCTTCTTCAAGCGGCGCATCGCGGCGGCCGTGGCGCTCCGTCAGTCGCTGCCGGAACTGCGCGGCCAGCAGGGTCTGCGCCTGATCCATGCCGAATCCGACGGTCTGCCCGGCGTCATTGCCGACCAGTATGGCGATACGGTGGTCGTCCAGCTGACCTCGGCCGGGGCCGATAAATGGCGCAACGCCATCGTCGCCGGGCTGGTCAAGGCGACCGGTTGTGCCCGCGTTTATGAACGCTCCGATTCCGACGTCCGCGGCCTCGAAGGGCTTGGCCCGACGACCGGCTGGCTGCATGGCGAGGCGCCGCAGACGCCGCTGTCCATCGACGAAAACGGCGTCCGGTTGGCGATTGACATCGCTGGTGGCCACAAGACCGGTTTCTATCTCGACCAGCGCGAGAATCGCGCCTTGCTTGGCCAGCTGTCGGCCGGCAAGGACGTCCTGAACTGCTTCTGCTACACCGGCGGCTTTTCGCTGCAGGCGCTGGCGGGGGGCGCCAAGAGCGTGCTGTCGATTGACTCCTCCGGCCCGGCGCTGGCCCAGGCTCAGGCTAATCTGAAGCTCAATCCGACATTGCCGGCCGACCGGGCGCAATGGCAGGAGGCCGACGTTTTCCAGGCGTTGCGCGATTTCCGCAAGGCTGGCCGGACCTTCGACCTGATCGTCCTCGATCCGCCCAAGTTCGCGCCGTCCGCCGCCCATGCCGAGCGGGCGGCAAAGGCTTACAAGGACATCAACATTCTCGGCTGCCGGCTGCTCAAGCCGGGTGGCCTGCTCATGACTTATTCGTGCTCCGGTGGCGTCGGGCTGGAAATGTTCCAGAAAATCATCGCCGATTCGGCGCTCGATGCCGGGCGCGGTGCACGCATCGTTCGTCGCCTGGCCGGTGCGGCCGATCATCCGGTGGCGTTGAACTTTCCCGAAGGCGAGTACCTCAAAGGGCTGCTGGTGCAGGTGGACTGAGTGCCGCTTCGTCACCCGAGCGTAACGCTGTCCCGTTAAACTGCACCGATGCTTCATCTGCGCCACCTCCTTCTCGTCGCCGTGCTCTTCTTCGCCCAATTGGCGACGGGAGCGCACGCCGTCGAGCATGCGGCGAGCAACGATGATGGCTTGCCGACGCATGTCTGCCCGCTTTGCCTGGCGGCGCATGATCTCGGCGCGGCCTTGCCGTCGCTGGCGGCCTTGCCGCCGGTGCTGGCCGTTCAGCTTGTTCCGGAATCGTTCTCGGCCCATGGCCGCAAGGCTTTCCCGGCGCCCATCGCGACCCAGCAGGGCCCGCCACTTTTCTGAAATTGCCCGTTTTTTACGGTTGACCGTGGGATTCCCGCGGTTGGCTGCTGTTCACGCAATTTCAGGAAACTCCCATGCAAAAATCCTTTGCCATGGCGGCCTTGCTGGCCGCCTCGTGCGGCGCGCAAGCCGCCTCCGACGCCGATCTGGCAGCCATTCGCGCCCAGATCGACGATATGAAAAAAACCTACGAGCAACGCATTGCGGCGCTCGAACAGAAGCTGGTTCAGGCTGAATCCCGAACCGCCTCGCCGGCCAAACAGGCGCCGCCGGCTCCGGTCGAAAATCGCCCGTCCGTGGCCTCCGCCAACGCCTTCAATCCCGAAGTCTCGCTGATCCTCCAGGGGCAGTACCGCCACGCCAAGAATATCGAGGGGCGCGGCATCACTGGTTTCGTACCGGGCGGCGAAGGTCTCAACACGCGCGGTTTCTCGGTCGATGAAACGGAGCTGGTGCTGGCTGCCAATATCGATCCCTACTGGCGTGGCCAGGCCATCGTGGCGATGGCTGACGGTCAGGCCAATATCGAGGAGGCGTGGTTCCAGTCGCTGGCCATCGGCCAGGGCGTCGGCCTGAAAGTAGGGCGTTTCCGCTCCGGCATCGGTTATCTCAATGAGCAACACCCGCACATGTGGGATTTTGCCGATGCACCGCTGATGTATCAGGCGATGTTTGGTGAGGATGCCAGCTATGTGCAGGATGGCGTGCAGCTAAAGTGGCTGGCACCGACCTCTTTGTTTGTCGAATTGGGTGCTGAAGTCGGGCGCGGCGCCAATTTTCCGGGAACTGACCGGAACAACAACGGCACCGGCGGTGGCGCGCTGCACGTGCACGTCGGCGACGATGTCGGCGTTTCCAATAGCTGGCGGACCGGTGCGTCCTGGCTGAAAACGCGGGCCAGCGAGCGGAGTTCGGATTTTGTCGATATCAGCGGGGCGACAGCGCAGGGTTCTTTTGCCGGCGATTCGACGACCTGGCTGGCTGATTTTGTCTGGAAATGGGCGCCGAACGGCAACTCGGCGCATCAGAACTTCAAGTTCCAGAGCGAGTATTTTGTCCGCGAGGAGAAGGGGGGGCTGACTTGTGTCGGTGCCTGCGTCGATAGCAGCTACAAGACCAACCAGTCCGGCTGGTACGCCCAGGGCGTTTATCAGTTCACGCCGAACTGGCGCGCCGGCCTGCGTTACGAGCAGCTCGACAGCGGCACGCGCGACTTCGGCGCCAACGCGGCCAATCTGGTTGTCGACAGCTATCGGCCGAAGAAGGCGTCGGCGATGGTCGATTACAGCTGGAGCGAGTTCTCGCGCCTTCGCCTGCAAATTGCGCAGGACAAATCGATGCTGGGCATCACCGACAATCAACTGACCTTGCAATACGTCATGAGTCTGGGCGCCCACGGCGCCCACAAGTTCTAGGAGCCGACGATGAAACATTTCATTTTTGCCTGTTTTTTCGGGTTGACCGTGGGAACGGCTCAGGCCGACCTCAAAATCTTCGCCACCGTGCCGGAATGGGGTGCGCTGGCCCAGGAAATCGGCGGCAGCAAGGTCCAGGTCTACACCGCGACCACCGCCTTCCAGGACCCGCACCGCATCGACGCCAAGCCGTCCCTGTTGGCGCGGGCCCGGCAGGCCAATCTGCTCATCGCCGCCGGTGCCGATCTGGAAATCGGCTGGTTGCCGCTGGTCCTGCGTGACTCCGGGAACGCTGCCATCCAGACCGGTCAGCCGGGGTATTTCGCGGCGGCCGACTTCGTCAATCGCCTAGAAGTTCCGGCGACGGTCGACCGTGCCCACGGCGACGTCCATGCCGCCGGCAATCCGCACACCCACCTCGATCCGCGCAATGTGCTCAAGGTCGGCGCGGCGCTGACGGCGCGCATGGCTGAGTTGGATGGGGCCAATGCCGCCGCCTATCAGGCCGGCTACCAGGCCTTCGCCGGCAAATGGCAAACCGCGATGACGCGCTGGCAGAAAGAGGCGGCACCGCTCCAGGGCGTGCCGGTCCTCGTTCACCACGCCTCCTTTGTTTATCTGCTCAACTGGCTGGGCATGAAGGAAGTCGGCACGCTCGAACCGAAACCCGGTATCGAGCCGACCAGCGGCCATCTGAGCAGCCTGCTCACCCGTCAGCAGAGCGCGCCGGCCAAAATGGTGCTGCGCGCCGCCTACCAGCAGGAGGGGCCAAGTCAGTGGATCGCCGGAAAGACCGGCATGCCGGCCGTTCTGCTGCCCTACACCGTCGGCGGGACGGCGGAGGCGAAGGACTTGTTCGGGCTGTTTGATGACAGCGTTCAACGCCTGTTGAAAGGGGTGCGGTGAACGTTCTTCTCCGCGCTGAGCAGTTGGTCGCCGGCTGGCAGCAGCCGGCGACGCAGCGGCTCGACCTCAGCGTTGCGGCCGGTGAAATCGTCGGTCTGACCGGCCCCAACGGCGTCGGCAAGAGCACGCTGCTCGCCGCCTTTGCCGGCCGGGCCAAAGTCTTTTCCGGGCGCATCGAGCAAGCCTCCGGCCTGCGCATCGCCTTGCAGACGCAGGACGTGCCGCCGGTCGTCGGCCTGCCGCTGTCCGGCCGCGAACTTCTGGCCCTGACCGGGGCTTCGCCCGAAGGTCTGCCCGCCTGGCTGGCTGATCGCCTCGACAGCCGGCTCGACCGGCTGTCCGGCGGCCAGCGCCACTACCTGACCCTGTGGGCGATTTTGCAAGCCCCGGCCGACCTCATCCTGCTCGACGAACCGACCAACAATCTCGATGTCGCCGGTGTCGCCCACCTGACCGAACATCTGCGCGACCGGGCGGCGGCCGGTGCTGGCCTGCTCGTCGTCAGCCACGATACGGCCTTCGTCGAAACCGTTTGCGACCGGGTCATCGCGCTGAGGGGCAACGATGTCGGCTGACCTCTTTTTGCTTCCCTTTCTGACCGGCCTTGGCCTCGCCATCCTGCTGCCACTGCTCGGCTGCTACCTGCGTTTGCGTGATGAATGGCTGGCCGCCCTGGCCTATTCCCACCTTGCCGCCGCCGGCGCCTTGCTGGCGCTGCTTGCCGGCATCGCCCCGGTGCTCGGCGGGCTGGGTGCCGCCGCCATGGCCGGTGCCGGGCGGCGCTTCTTTGCCCGGCGCCTGTCCGGCGGGGCCGGCGATGCCCTATTGCTGCTCGGCGGCTGGGCCGGCGCCATTTTGCTGGCGGCCAATGCGCCGATGGCCGAACGTCTCGGCCACGCCCTGTTCGACGGCCAGCTCTATTTTGCCGGCAGCGAACAGCTTTGGCTGGTGACCGTGGGTGGCATCGTCGCCCTGATCGCGCTGCGTGCCCTGTCGCCCAGCTTGCTGCTGGCCCGCGTTTATCCCGACCTCTTTCGTTTGCGCGGCCTGCCCGGGTGGCCGATCCAGGCCGGGTTCGATCTGCTGGCGGCGCTTTGCCTGGCGCTGGCGACCATGAGCATTGGCGTCATGGGTGCCTTCGCGCTCGTCTTCATTCCGCCGTGGCTGGCCTTCCGGCGCGCCGCCAACTGGCGTTCCGGCCTGCGCTGGGCCGTCGCCATCAGCCTCGTCGCCTACGTTGTCGCTTTTGCCCTGGCGCTCTGGCTGGATCAGCCCTTCGGACCGGTACTCGCCGTTCTGCTGGTTCTGGCCGGCTTGCTCGTTGCATGAAGTCCGAGGCCGTGCTAAAACTAACCTCCCGCGTGCGGAGTAGCCATGGTTTTTTCCTTTTTCAAGAAGCAGGACAAGAAGATGCCGGAGCGGCCGGCCGCCCGCCCCCGTGCACCAGAGCCCCTGCCCGAGGTAAAGGTCAGGCCCGCTGCTGTCGAGGAGGAATCCCGGCCCTTGCCCGAACCGCTGCCGGATCTCGAATTCACCCCCGGTGAACCGATCAAGCCGCAGCCAGCCCCGGCCCGCAGCAAGCCGGAAAAAGTGGCCGCCGCCAAGCCAAAACCGGCGCCGGCTGCCGATTCTGACTTCAGCATCGACGATTTCGACAGCGACGATTTCACCGAATCCAGCGTCATGGCGATCGACGTCAATCACGACGACGACCCGCTGCAGGCCTGTGTCGAGCAGGTCGTCGTACTCTATGCCAACGGCCAGGACGGGGCGGCGCGTTCGTTGCTCGAAACCTTTGTCCGCTCCTATCAGGGCAGGGAAGGGCGGCGCTTCTGGCTGCTGTTGTTCGACCTGTTGCAGGCGACCGGCGACCGGGCAGCGTTTGAAAAGCTCGGCACCGATTATGCGCAGGCCTGCGAAATGTCGCCGCCGACCTGGTCGCGAAAGTCGACCGAGACCAAGCAGGCGGGCGCTGCAGTGGGGCCGCACAAGATTTTCCTGCAGGGCGTCTTGACCTCTGAGGGGGCTTTGCCGGTCGGCGAGCTGGCCAAGCTGATCGAGCAAAAAGCCAAAGTCGTGGTCGATTGCACCAAGCTGATTGGTTGCGACGACGAGGTGGCCGGGCAACTGGCCGATCTGCTCAGTGCGGCCAGAAAATCCGCCCTTTCCGTAACGCTCGGTGGCGTCGACGTTTTCATCGACCGCCTGAACAGCCGCCTGACGGCTGGCGAGGCAGAGCACGAACCGTCCTGGCGGCTGTTGCTGGAGATGCTCCAGCGGCACGGTAGCCAGGAGGCCTTCGAGGAACGGGCGATCGATTTCGCCGTCACCTTCGAGTTGTCGCCGCCGTCCTGGGAGCCGAGAGTGGCTTCAGCCATCCCGGCGGAAGGCGCCAGTCAGGCCGACACGGCAGACGATGCTTACTATCTGTCGGGCGAACTCAAGGGCTGCCGTTTCGACGAGCTGGCCGCGGTCATTGACGCGGCCGAGCATCCTGTCCTCGACTTTTCCGGCGTGCGCCGGCTCGATTTCGTGTCGGCCGGGCAACTGGTCAATCGTCTTGCGCCGTACAAGGCGGCCGGACGCGAGATTGTCATCCGCAGCCCGAATCATCTGGTCGCCGAGCTCATGGCCGTGGTCGGCCTCAACAAGCAGGCGCGCATTCTCGTCCCCAAGTCTTAATCAGGAAAAAACATGGAGCAATATCACGGCACGACGATCCTGTCGGTGCGCCGGGGCAATTCCGTCGCCATGGCCGGTGACGGCCAGGTCACGCTCGGCAACATCGTCATCAAGGCCACCGCGAAGAAGGTCCGCCGCCTCTACAACGGCCGGATCCTGGCCGGTTTCGCCGGTGGCACGGCCGATGCGTTTACCTTGTTCGAACGTTTCGAGGCCAAACTGGACAAACACCAAGGCAACCTGCTGCGCTCGGCTGTCGAACTCGCCAAGGACTGGCGTTCCGACCGTGCCTTGCGTCGCCTGGAAGCCATGCTGTCGGTGGCCGACAAGGAGGTTTCGCTGATCATCACCGGCAACGGCGATGTGCTCGAGCCCGAGCAGGGCATCGTCGCCATCGGATCGGGCGGTTCTTACGCGCAGAGCGCGGCGCGGGCATTGCTCGAAAATACCGAGCTGTCGCCGCGCGAGATTGTCACCAAGTCGCTCGAGATCGCCGGTGACATCTGCATCTACACCAACCGCAATTTCACGATTGAGAGTCTCGAATGAGCGCGATGACGCCGCAGGAAATCGTTTCCGAACTCGATAAGCACATCGTCGGCCAGAACAAGGCCAAGAAGGCCGTCGCCATCGCCCTGCGCAATCGCTGGCGGCGGGCCCAGGTGGCCGAGCCGCTGCGCCAGGAAATCACCCCGAAGAACATTTTGATGATCGGCCCGACCGGCGTCGGCAAGACCGAAATCGCCCGCCGGCTGGCCCGCCTGGCCAACGCGCCCTTCATCAAGATCGAGGCGACCAAGTTCACCGAGGTCGGTTACGTCGGCCGCGATGTCGAAACGATCATCCGCGATCTGGTCGAGATGGCCATCAAGTCGCACCGCGAACGGGCCATGAAAACCATGCGCGCCCGGGCCGAGGATGCGGCCGAGGAACGCATCCTCGACGTGCTGCTGCCGAGCGCCCGCGGCCCCAATTTTTTTGCCGAAAATACCGAGTCGACCGTAGCAGATGGCACGACGCGCCAGAAATTCCGCAAGAAACTGCGCGAGGGCGAGCTCGACGACAAGGAAATCGACATCGACGTCGCGGCGCCCAGCATGCAGGCCGAAATCTTCGCGCCGCCGGGGATGGAGGAACTGACCCAGCAGATCCAGGGCATGTTCCAGAACATCGGCGGCGGCAAGAAAAAATCGCGCAAGCTGCCGATCAAGGAGGCGCTCAAGCTGCTCACCGACGAGGAGGCCGCCAAGCTGGTCAATGACGAGGACGTCAAGCTCGAGGCGGTCAGGGCTGTCGAGCAGAATGGCATCGTTTTTCTCGACGAACTCGACAAGATCGCCAGCCGTTCCGAGATGCAGGGCGCCGACGTGTCGCGCCAGGGCGTCCAGCGCGACCTGCTGCCGCTGGTCGAGGGGACGACGGTGTCGACCAAGTACGGCATGATCAAGACTGATCACATCCTGTTCATCGCTTCCGGCGCCTTCCACCTGTCCAAGCCGTCCGATCTCATTCCCGAGTTGCAGGGCCGTTTCCCGATCCGCGTCGAGCTCGATTCGCTGTCGGTGGCCGACTTCGAATGCATCCTGACCCAGACCGATGCCTGCCTGACGCGCCAGTATCAGGCCCTGCTCGAAACGGAAGGCGTCCAGATCGAGTTCGCCGACGATGGCATCCGGCGCATGGCCGAAATCGCCTTCCAGGTGAATGAACGAACCGAGAATATCGGCGCCCGTCGCCTGCATACGGTCATGGAAAAACTGCTCGAAGAAGTGTCTTTCAACGCCGGCAAGGTCGGTCTCGAGACGCTGCGGGTAGACGCCGCCTACGTTAACGAAAAGCTCGGCGAAGTCGCCGCCGACGAAGACCTCTCGCGTTACGTGCTCTGATGCTTAGGGGTAATCCCGGCTGTGCGGGCGGCGGCGCTGCCCGCACAATGCATTTCCCAAATTCCTTGTAAAGGCGTTCGCTTGGACGAGCAAAGCCTGAGTTTCCGTCTGCTGGCCATCCTCTTTCCCATCTTCGGGATCGTCGCGGCCGGCTATTTTTATGGCCGCAAGCACAAGCCGGAAATGGCCGTCGCCAACCGGCTGAACATGGACGTCTTCGTGCCGGCCCTGGTCTTTGCCGCGATGGCCGGCAAGTCCTTCGATCTGGCCGCTTACGCGCCGCTCGCCCTTGGCGGCTTCCTCGTCCTCGCCACCTGCGGCCTGCTCGCCTGGCCGCTGGCCCGGCTGTTCGGCATCCAGCCGAAAACGCTGGTGCCGCCAATGTTGTTCAATAATTCCGGCAACATCGGCCTGCCGCTCGCCGTGCTGGCCTGGGGCGAGAATGCCCTGCCGGCGGCGGTGATTTTGTTCATGGTCGAGAACACCCTGCATTTCTCCTTCGGCGCCCGCCTGCTCGACCCGACGACCCGGTTGCTGACGCTGTGGCGCATTCCCGTGGTTTTTGCCGCGATTGCCGGGTTGACCGTAGCACTGCTCAAGATTCCGGTGTGGACGCCGCTGGTGATCGCCATCAAGATGCTCGGCGACGTTTCGGTGCCGCTGCTGCTGTTCTCGCTCGGCGTGCGGATGACCGATGTGTCGTTCAGCGAATGGAAGGTGGCGGTGGGTAGCGCCGTACTCAGGCCGCTGGCCGGCATGCTCATCGCCGCTGGCGTCATTCAGCTGCTCGGGCTGCAAGGGCGCGATGCGGCAATGCTCTTCGTCTTCGGCGCCCTGCCGCCGGCCGTGCTCAACTTCCTGTTCGCCGAGCGTTACAAGCAGGAACCGCAGCGCGTGGCGTCGATTGTCCTGATCGGCAATCTGGCAGCCCTGCTTTTCCTGCCGCTGGCGCTCGCTTACGTACTTTGATTTTGGCCGTTTTTCCCGGTTGACCGTAGCAATGCCGATTTACCGGCCGTAACGATCCATCTGCCGCCGGTCGCGCTTGGTTGGCCGGCCATGGATGTCGGCCGCCGGATCCTGGACGAACTGCCGGCTCTCCCGCGCGGCTTCCCGGGCTGAAATGCTTTCCGCCGTTTCTTCGTAGAGCAGCCGGGCTTCTGGCGCCGGGCCGCGTTTGTCCGACAAGGCTTTGACCATCACTTCCCAGCGCGTTTCGCTGTTGGCGATGTCCAGTCGGTCCCCGAGCTTGATCTCGCGCGCCGGCTTGATGGTGGCGCCATTGACCTTCACCTTGCCGCCGCTGACGGCGTCGCTGGCCAGGGAGCGCGTCTTGAAAAAACGCGCTGCCCACAGCCATTTATCGACGCGCAGGCTCACTTGGGCAGAACGGACTCGCCGGCGTAAAGCTGTTCGACGGTTTCGCGCTGGCGAATGACGTGGATCTGGTCGCCATCGACCATGACTTCAACCGCGCGCGGCCGGGTGTTGTAGTTGGACGCCATCGCCATGCCATAGGCGCCGGCCGACATGACGGCCAGCAGATCGCCGGCTTCAACGGCGAGCGGACGGGCCTGGCCGAGGAAGTCGCCGGTTTCGCAAACCGGGCCGACGACGTCGTATTCGGTCGCGGCACCGGCGCGCGGCACGACGGGCAGGATGTCATGCCAGGCTTCGTAGAGCGCCGGCCGCATGAGGTCGTTCATGGCGGCGTCGATGATGGCGAAATTCTTCGCTTCACCCTCTTTGAGGTACTCGATGCGGGTGAGCAGCAGGCCGGCGTTGCCGACCAGCCGACGCCCCGGTTCGAGCACGACCTGCAGGCCGCGCCCGGCCAGCTTGTCGAGCAGCGGCGTCAGGTAGGAAGCGACGGTCGGCTGCACCTGTTCGGCGTTGTATTTGATGCCGAGACCGCCGCCGAGGTCGAGGTGATGAATGTCGATACCTTCCGCGGTCAACTGGTCGATCAGGGCCAAAATGCGGTCGAGTGCTTCGATGAAGGGCGACGGATCGAGCAGTTGCGAGCCGATATGGCAGTCGATGCCGGCGACGTCGATGTTCGGCAACGCAGCGGCGCGGCGATAGAGTTCAAGCGCGTTGTCGTAAGCGACGCCGAACTTGGCGCCCTTGAGGCCGGTCGAAATGTAAGGGTGCGTCTTCGGATCAACGTTCGGATTGACCCGCAAGCTGATCGGCGCCTTCTTGCCGCACCGGCCGGCAACCTCGTTGAGGCGTTCCAGCTCGGCGGCGGATTCGACGTTGAAGCAGAAAATCCCGACCTCAAGGGCCAGTTTCATTTCATCGGCCGTCTTGCCAACGCCGGAGAAAACGACTTTCTTCGGATCGGCGCCAGCAGCCAGTACGCGCTGCAGCTCGCCGCCGGAAACGATGTCGAAGCCGGCGCCGAGGCGGGCAAAGACGTTGAGGATGGCGAGGTTGGAATTGGCCTTGACGGCATAGCAGACCAGCGCGTCCCGGCCGGCCGCATGGCAGCCAAGGACGTCATGGAACTCGCGCAGCGAGGCCTCCAGCGCGGCGCGGGAGTAAACATAGGCGGGCGTGCCGAATTGCTCGGCGATGGCAGGCAGGGCGACAGATTCGGCGTGCAGCACGCCGTTTTTCAGGGCAAATTGGGCAAGGCGGCGATTCTGGACATATTCGGGGCGCTGTCAGCGAAGAGCGGGATGGTAGCACACGATGGATGACAAGGAATTCAACACCCTGGCCGACGCCACGCTGGCCAGGATCGATGCGGCGCTGGAGGCCTGCGGGGCCGATGTCGACTGCCAACTCGCCGCCGGCGGCGTGCTCGAAATCGAGTTTGACGATGGCAGTAAGATCATCGTCAACCGCCACGGCGTCGCCCGGGAAATCTGGGTCGCAGCCCGCGCCGGCGGCTTTCACTTCCGCTGGGATGGCGCCGTCTGGCGCGATACCCGCGATGCCGGCGAACTCATGGAGAAACTGTCGATGCTCGCCAGCCAGCAGGCCGGCGAGACTATCCAGCTGAGCTGATCAGTCGGTTGGCGGGGCGGTGAGATCCGGCGTCGGCAGCGGCGCGGCTTCCCGAGCTTCTTCCTCCGGCGGAACTTCCTTTTCCACATTTTCGGCGTAGATATAGCTCCGCTCCCGGCCCTCGCCGGTGGCCACCAGGCCCGCCGGTACTTCCGGCAGCAATGTGGGCACGTCCTTGAGGGCAAGGCTCATGTAGCCAATCCAGATCGGCAGCGCAGCGGCGCCACCGGTTTCCCTGTCGCCGAGTTTGCGGGGCTGGTCGAAGCCGATCCAGGCGCAGCCGCTGACGGTCATCTGGTAGCCGCAGAACCAGGCATCCAGATACTCATTGGTGGTCCCCGTCTTGCCCGCCAGATCGTGTCGTTTCAGGATGGCTGAGGCCTTGGCTGCCGTGCCGTAGATCGTCACGTCGCGCAGCATGGAATCCATCAGAAAGGCGTTGCGCGGGTCGATGACGCGGGTTTCCTCGTTGCTGGCGTCGGTCGGCGCCGAGAGGGCGAGAACCTGATTTCCATCGTCGCGGATCTCGCGAACGACAAAGGGATTGACCCGGAAACCGCCGTTGGCGAAAACGGAGTAGGCGCTCACCATTTGCCACGGCGTTACCGATCCGGCGCCCAGGGCCATGGTCAGGTAAGGCGGGTGCTTGGCGGCATCGAAGCCAAAGCGGGTGGCGTAGTCCTGCGCGTAATTCGTTCCAATTGCCTCCAGGATGCGAATCGAAACCATGTTTTTTGACTTGGCCAGAGCCGTGCGCACGCGCATCGGCCCTTCATACTTGCCATCGTAATTGTGCGGCTCCCAGGCGGCAGCGCCGGTCTGGCTGGCCGGAATGACGATGGGCTCGTCGGCGACGATGCTGTTGGGGGCGTAGCCCTTTTCCAGCGAGGCAGAGTAGATGAAAGGCTTGAAACTCGACCCCGGCTGGCGCCAGGCCAGGGTGACATGATTGAATTTGTTGCGATTGAAATCAAAGCCGCCAACCAAAGCGCGAATTGCCCCATCTTTCGGGTCGACCGCGACAAAGGCGGATTCAACCTCCGGTAGCTGGCTGATCTGCCAGCTACCTTTCTCGTTCTTTTGCAGGCGAACGATGGCGCTACGCTTCAGGCGCTTGTTCGGCGGTGCTTTGTCATCGAGCATCCGGGCGGCGAATTTCATCGCATCTCCGGTCAAATTGACGAGCTCTCCACCCTTGCGATAAACCTTGATCGACTGTGCATCGGCCGCCAGAACCAGCCCCGGAATCAGGTCGCCGGCATCCGGGATGTCCTGTAGAGCCTCGTCAATCGCCTCGTCCTGGTCGGATTTGATGTCCTTCATGTCAAGGAAGGATTCGGCGCCACGATAGCCATGCCGCCGGTCGTAGTCGAGAACCCCTTTGCGCAGGCTGTTGTATGCAGCTTCCTGTTCAGCCTTGATTATGGTCGTGTAAACCTTCATGCCGCGCGAGTAAACCTCTTCCGGGAAGCGCTCGGCAGTGATCTGCCTGGCCATTTCGGCAACGTATTCGGCGTGCACAGCGTATTCGGCCAATTCTCGCTTGATGACCAGGGGTTCCTTGAGCGCAGTTTCGTGCTGAGCCTCCGTGATATGCCCCAGTTCGCGCATGCGGCGCAGGACGTAATGCTGGCGCTGTCTGGCGCGGCTCGGATTGACGATGGGGTTATAAGCCGATGGTGCCTTGGGCAGGCCAGCCAGCATCGCTGCTTCGGCAATCGAAATGTCTTTGAGGGGCTTGCCGAAGTAAATCTGGGCGGCGGCGGCAAAGCCGTAGGCTCGCTGTCCAAGGAAAATCTGATTGATGTACAGCTCGAAAATCTGATCCTTCGAGAGGTTGCTTTCTATCTTGAACGACAGAAGCGCTTCGTACAGCTTCCGCGTATAGGTCTTTTCTCCAGTCAGGAAAAAATTGCGTGCGACTTGCTGAGTGATGGTCGAGGCGCCCTGGCGCTTGCCACCACCAATCAAATTGGCCCCCATTGCGCGCACAACACCGGTGTAATCAATTCCGCCATGCTGGTAAAAACGGTCATCCTCTGCAGCAAGAATGGCGTTCTTCATGACTGTCGGGACATCCGCGATAGCCACGACGGCGCGCCGCTCCTCGCCATATTCGCCGATCAGGAAGCCGTCTGCCGTGTACACTCGTAAGGGAATCTTCGGCCGGTAGTCGGTGAGAACCTCGAGCGATGGCAGATTCGGATAGGTGAGCACCAGAACGATCAGCGCCATGGCAACGCCGATGGCAACAAATCCAAGCAACAATATGACAGGGTAAATAACTAGGCGCAGCGCCGGAGGGAGAGATGGCACGTTAATTTGCAGGGAGAATTTGGAGTTGCGCGGATTATACGCTGGGCAAAATCAGCTCCGTGAAATTGCTTTACATGCCTAGATGTTATTGTTAGCATCTGAAGTGAATTATTGGTTATTTTGCTAACTTCGCATTCCGTAAGGACTTTTTG